>DAOWFB010000046.1 GCA_030638205.1 Thalassospiraceae bacterium | reverse complement strand
GGCAATCCGTTCGCGACTTCTTTAGCGAATGTTGGGCCGGAAAGAATTGCTACGGGGGCAACGTCTCCTAAAACCTCTTCGACAATTTCGCTCATTAGTAAAAGCGTATTTTTTTCTATGCCTTTGGCACACAAAATAATTGGCGTTCCCGGCTTCCAGCTGTCTTTTGCCATTTCGCACATGGCACGAACGTGCTGGGCGGGCGCTACCATTAATACCGCATCCGCATCTAATGTTTCGGCAATATTGTTGGTGGCGGTTATGGCCGGGTCTAGTTTGATGCCAGCCAGAAACGTTGTATTTTCATGTATTTCATTTATTGCGTTTATAACTTCGTCTTCAAATGCCCAAACTGAAACCTCGCGCCCGGCTCGCCCAGCGGCAATGGCCAACGACGTTCCCCATGCACCCGCACCTATGACACCAATTTTTTGCATTTAATTACCTTTTCCCTGAATGGTTTAATCTAAGGCTGATAGCCGCCAAACGCCAAGGATTTGTAATAAGTTTATGCCTTTACCCCCGCCCCAACCGCCCGGGGCGCATCCGGGTCTAGCGGCCAACGGGGGCGTGGCGCAAAATTCATCTGGCTGGTATCGCCATTTTTTATTTTTTCCACACCGGCCCAGGCAATCATGGCCGCATTATCGGTGCAAAGAGCAGGCGGTGGGGCAATTAACGTCATTTGATTTTGGGCGGCCAGATCTTCCAGCCCAGTGCGCAATGCCTTATTGGCGGCAACACCACCGGCAATTACAATGTGGTTACCGGCAGGATGGCTTTTCTTAAACATGGCAATTGCATTTTTAGTGCGATCATTAATGCATTCACTGGCTGCTTGTTGAAACGATGCCGCCATGTCGGCGATGTCTTTTTCTTTTAATGGACCAGATAACCCATGTGGCCCCAAGGCATTGACGCTGCGCTTAACCGCCGCTTTAAGACCGGAAAAAGAAAAATCACAACCGGGGCGTCCCTTCATGGGCCGGGGTAGTGGAAACCGCGCCGGGTCGCCCATTTGTGCTCGGGTCTCAATTTCTGGCCCACCGGGGTAATCCAGCCCCAAAACCTTGGCGGTTTTATCAAACGCTTCACCCAGTGCATCATCAATGGTGGTGCCAAGGCGCTGGTAATTCCCCACCCCTTTAACCACCAGCAACTGGCAATGCCCGCCGGAAACCAGCAATAACAAATAGGGGAAATCTATTTCATCGCCCTTATTCGTTAGCCGCGCGGTCAGGGCGTGACCTTCCAGATGGTTGACCGCAATAAAGGGAATATTTTGCGCTAACGCTATGGCCTTGGCGGTCATAACGCCTACGATTACACCGCCTATCAATCCCGGCCCTCCGGTGGCGGCAACGGCGTCAAGCTCGCCAAACTCCAGCCCAGCTTCATTTATGGCCCGGGCTATAATGCCATCGGTGGTTTCCATATGGGCCCGGGCGGCTACTTCGGGGACAATTCCGCCATAGGGCTTGTGGCTTTCAATTTGGCTCAAAACCACGTTGGACAGCACTTTTCCCTCGTCCGTCACAATGGCGGCAGCTGTTTCGTCGCAACTGGTTTCGATACCTAGAACAATCATATATAAAAAGAGCCTTGTTTTGACCGTGATGCACTTTATCCTTATCACATGACCTTTAATGCCACACTAAAAACTGGAACAGAATAAACATGATTAATTCACCTCTTCGCATCGGTACCCGTGGCAGCCCACTGGCATTATATCAGGCCCATGAAACCAGAGATAAGCTAAAAGCAGCATTTCCCGAATTGGCCCCCGATGATGCCATCGAAATTATCGTTATTAAAACCACCGGCGATGCCATATTGGATCGTCCCTTGGCCGATATTGGCGGCAAGGGGTTGTTCACCAAAGAAATAGACGAGGCCATGATAGATGGCGATATAGATATTGCCGTTCATTCAATGAAGGATGTGCCAACATATTTACCAGACGGCATTCATCTGCCCTGCATGTTGGAACGCCACGATGTTCGTGATGCATTTATTTCTAATAAATCAGAACGGCTGTGGGATTTACCCCAAGGTGCGGTTGTCGGTACCGCATCATTAAGGCGGCAATCATTAATACTCAATCGTCGCCCCGATATAAAAGTTGTAACATTTCGCGGTAACGTACAAACCCGTTTGAAAAAACTTGGCAATGGTGATGTCGATGCAACCATGTTGGCATTAGCCGGGCTAAAACGTTTGGGTATGGAAGACGTAGTTACCGAAGCAATAAGCACGGAAGAATTTTTGCCTGCACCCGGGCAAGGGGCAATTGGCATAACCAGTCGTACAAATGACGATAGGTCTAATGATTATTTGGCCGCACTTAACCATGGGCAAACATTTATTCGGGTTACGGCAGAACGTGCTTTTTTAACCGTGCTTGATGGTTCGTGTCGTACGCCCATTGCGGCGCATGCATTGTATGATGGCGATAACACGCTTAATTTTCATGGTCAGATATTGCGCCCCGATGGAACGGAAAGTTTCGAGACCACCCGCACCGGACCAGCATCGCTAACGTCTGCTGAAAGCATGGGTCGTGACGCTGGGTTAGAACTTAAGGGCCACATCAGCGCGGACTTTTTCGAGGTCAAAGAATAATCAAACGGGGGTTTATTAAATTTGCGTGTTTTGCTTACCCGCCCTGAACCTGATAGCGCAACCCTTGGCTGTGCGTTAACGGATATGGGTATTGAAAGCATTAATGCGCCGCTGCTCGAAATTATTTTTGAGGACGGCCCTGATTTAAATCTTGATGGTGTGCAGGCTCTTTTATTTACCTCGGCCAATGGGGTTCGGGCATTTGCCGGGCGTTCAAATACACGCGACATTTTAGCAATGGCCGTTGGCGATGCCACCGCACGCGAACTTGGCACCCATGGTTTTAAAAATGTAAAAAGTGCGGCTGGCGATGTTGAAACATTGGCAGCTCTTGTAATTGATAACTTAAAAAATAATGATGGTAAATTATTACACATTGCAGGTTCGCGTGTGGCGGGCGACCTTGAAGGCATGCTTTCAAAAGCCGGGTTTAAATATAGCCGTTCAGTTTTATACCGGGCCGAAACTCCGGATATGCTTCCGGCAAATGCCATAAATGCGATTGAACAGCAAAGCATTGACGGGATTTTATTTTATTCACCGCGGACTGCCAAAACTTTTGCTAATCTTGCGACAAGGGCAAGAGTTGATAAAAAGCTTAGCAATATAACCGCGTACTGCCTTTCTGTCCGGGTCAGCGATCAGATTATGGGCCTAAGCTGGCGAGAAATAAAGGTGGCAACCACCCCGGAACAGCCTGCATTGTTGGCATTGCTTGAGGGATAATTTTTTATCCGTCCGTCATTTCAAGTGCTAGAATGTAGTTAGATTTTTTTTAAGGAATAATTTTTATGGCCGACGAAACAAAATCCAAAGCTGCAAAACCCAAACTGGATAAAAAAACAAAAAATGTCAGCACTGCACCAAATACCAGCGATGCACCGGCTGAAACCGCGCCGACATCCAGCGGTGGGGTTGTTTGGCTGGTGGTTTTTATTGCCGTAATTGGCGTTGGTGGCTGGGCGTTTTGGCCGGAAATTGGCCCCAGCGTAAAGCCCATAATTGCCAAGGTTAGAGGCATTTCAAAACCGGAAGACCTTGCCCCAGCACCCGTAATGCCCGCGCCTTCTATCGCCCTTGGCGCACCAGCAGTTGTTGATGTTCAGCAACCAGAACCTCAAGCAGAAAATAATATCGCCGATGCGCTAGAAAATATTCAGAGTAAATTGGCGGTTATAGAACAGCGTTTAAGTGAGCTTGAAAGCAGGCCTCAACTTACCCGCGACCCCACCTCATCGGCGCAGGTATTGGTGCTGGCCACAACCCAGCTTGCGGCCCGCCTTGGCGGCGAAGGCCCGTTCGTAGCCGAACTTGATGTGTTAGAAAAAGTATCAGGCCAAAGTGAAACCGTAATTGGGGCAATTCAGAAATTGCGCCCCCATGCGGGTGCCGGCATCCCCACCACCGCAACATTGCGTATGCACTTTGTTGATGTTGCGCACGCCATTATGCGCGCACGGTTAAAAGGCAGTGAAAGTGGATGGGTGGGCAAAATAAAAGATAAGCTTGGCAGTCTTGTAACCATTAGGCGGACCGACCCCACAACAACCACCGACCCGGTTGAGCGTGCAGTTGCCATGGCCGAAGCAGCACTTGATGTTGGGGCATTGGACGAAGCCGTTCAGGCGGTTAGCTCTATTGAAGGCGATGCAGGTTCAGTTGCTGCACCATGGTTGGGTGATGCGTCTGCCCGGTTGCTGGCGCAAGGTACGCTGGAAACGCTTAACAATTATGCCCTTTCGCAACTTGGCGGCGTGCACAATTAATTAAAAGATAATTTAACTAAAAGAGAATTATTTAAAAAATGATACGTCTTATTTTATTTATTGTGATTATTGCCCTTGCTTCATGGGGGGTGGTTTGGGTTGCCGATAACCCAGGGACGGTTTCGCTTAATTGGGGCGGATGGCGCATAGATACTTCCGCCAGTGTATTGGCGATGGTGGCGGTGTTTTTTGCAGCGATTGTGGCGGTGGTTTACCGGATTTGGCTTTTCATTACCCGCGCACCGCAAATGGTAAGCGGTGCCATAAAACAACGCCGTTCACGCAAAGGATATGTAGCATTAACCCAAGGCATGGTCGCGGTGGCGGCTGGTGATGCGGCCGAGGCCGCCCGTCAGGTAAAGCGCGCCGACGGTTTATTGGGCGACCCGCCATTGACGTTATTGTTAAAAGCACAAGCCGCACAATTAAATGGCGATGAATTGGCTGCTGAAAATTTTTTCAAAGCAATGTTAAAGAACGAAGAAACAGAATTTCTCGGGCTTCGCGGCCTTTTGAGCCAAGCCATGAAAGCGGACGACAAAGAAACCGCACTTGAACTAGCGCACCGGGCACAAGCAATAAAACCAAAAAGCGAATGGCTGGCAGATGTTTTGTTTGAGCTGGAATCAAGCACCGGGCATTGGGAGCTAGCATCACAGTCGCTTAAGCAATTAGAAAAAATTAATAATAAAATGGATGCAACCTCTGCTGATGAGCAGGCTCGCCGCCGGGCAGTTGTTTTTTATGGTCGTTCGTTAGAAGCAGAAAATATTGGTGATATGCGGGCTAGAACAAAATGGATGGAAAAGTCATTTAATGCTTATCCCGGCCTTGTGCCTGCGGCCATTAGGCTGGCAGTTATTTATGCCGATGAAAATCGTCCACGTAAAACAGCAGCCGTGGTCGAAAAGGCATGGGCATTAAGCCCCAACCCACAATTATTAGAACCGTATTATCGGGCCGGTACTGCGGTTGATGGAATTAAAAAAGTAAAAGCCATGGAAAAACTTATTCGCACCAATCCCGACCACCCAGAATCGTTCATGGCTTTGGCAGGTGCGGCATTGGAAGCAAAATTTTGGGGTCAGGCACGGACTAATCTTGACGCAGCAATGGAAAAAGGCGCGGCCACAAGGCAGCTTTATTTAATGCAGGCCCAATTAGAAGAAGAAGAAAAACAGGACAGCCAAAACGCAAAACGTTGGCTTCATCTGGCGGCATCGGCACCGCAGGACCCGGCCTGGGTTTGTGACGATTGCGGCCATGTTGATAGCCAGTGGCAGCCCTATTGCCCATCATGCGCCACGCTGGATAGTGCAAGTTGGCGTTCATCGCAAGGCGTTGGCCAAGGCGTTGGTCAGGGCGTTGGCCAAGATGCCGATAGGGGCGATACCCCGCTTGTAATTTCGCATAATGGTTAACGGGTTGGGGCTAACGGGCTGGGGTTGACGCATTAGTTGACTGGGCGACGAGCTGGGATTAAAAATTGCCCGCTCATTGAGATAAAAAACATGTGCCGCCTTAGCTCAGTTGGTAGAGCATCGCATTCGTAATGCGGGGGTCGGGTGTTCAAATCACCCAGGCGGCACCATTTTTTTTCAGGTGTCTCAGGCCTTTGCCTTGTGGGCCTTATGTAATTGAGCTTCCCGCCACCAAACATAAACGCCGCTGCCAATAATAAGTGTGGCCCCGGCGGTTGACCATGTGCTGGGAACATCGCCAAAAATAATATATCCCCAGGCGATTGCGCCAATAACTTGTGAATAGGTAAATGGTGCCAACATGGACGCTTCGGCGCTGTGAAATGCCTTTACCAAAAGATAATGTCCCATGGCACCGGCAGCGCCCATTGTAAACATAAGCAACCATTGAAACGCACTTAGGTCTTGCCATTGAAATGCAACCGCAACTGAAAGTATAACCGCGCCCACGGCGGTTGAATAAAACGTTGTTGCCGCCGGGTCATCTTTGGTGCGGATTAATCTTGTCATTACCATATAAATGGCTAACAAAAACGCGGTGATTAGTGGTAGTAGCGCCCACCAGCCCAACACACCAGAACCGGGCCGCGCCACCAGCATTACACCAATAAACGCAATAACCACTGCAACAATGCGCCTGGGCCCAACATGTTCACCTAAAAATATTCCAGAAATTACTGTTACTAAAACCGGGGCAAGAAATTGAATTGTTGCCGCGTCACCCAGAGGCATTTTGGTAATTGCCACATACATAAATGATGTTGCGCCAAACAACGCACCGGCGCGAATTAATTGTAGCTTGGGGCTTCGGGCGCGCAAAAAATTAAAGCCTCGCTCTTTTACCGAATAAACAGAAAAAGTAATAAGAGTATGAAAAAAATACCGACCCCAAAGAACGGTTAACACCGATATTTCAAAGGTAAGATATTTGGCCGTTGCGTCCATGCCCGCCAACAATCCACCAGTGATTATTATCATCAATATGGCAAGCGCGGGCAGAGCGTGAGCGTGAGGGTTTGTGGGGGAGGTCATAAAATATCCAGGCTAAAACAGAGATGCACCAGTGCAGCTGCCAACGCAACTGTAAGTGCCAATCTATACGGCTCAATTTATAAAAAAAGCAAGCCCCTAAGAACTTTTCACTTTATTAGCGGTGTCATCAAAGCTATTGGAAAGTTCACCACCCAGCATGGCAACCGCACCAATTATGGTCATCGCAATAAGCGAAGCAATAAGCGCATACTCAATGGCGGTTGATCCGTTTTTACATTTAAAAAAACAAATCCCGCGGATCGAAAGCTGATTAATATAGGCAGACATTATTTTGCACCCCCTGCCGCTCGCTTTTTTACGGCGCGGCCCCGATGGAGTAACTCTAGCCATCCTTAGGCCCGATGCCAGTGATATAACGCACATGAACAAATCGTCTACGTATCGATTATTAAATCTGCATAGCATATGGCTATAATAATCGTTTCGCTATCCATGCGGTGGTTTTTTAAAGGTTTTTTGCCAAATGTTTTAGATTTTCCCATGACCTTGGGGTGGCCCTAGACAGGTGAGCAAAAAATATGGTTATGGTTAATATGGCTATAATACCCAGCATAACCGGGCATTAGCCCGTGCGCCCCCATGTGCTAATTGTGCCGGATATGGGTTAAAAGAATTGTTTTACAATCGAAACATAATTGGAAAGCCCCATAGGCCCTGTGCCTTGCGGGGGCTTGGCTACGCCTGTGATCGCCTGCGTGCCCTAACTGTTCGGCCCAGCCTGAAAAAAGCCTAAAGGTGGCGCTATGGTTAATGTTTGGTTAAAGCTTGGTTAAAGATGGCCTGTCCCACCCACCCTTCATATGCGTAATGACGGAACTTTTATTGTGGCCGATGTGCGGGGTGACAGAACTTTTATTGTGGCCGATCCGGCTTGGTTAAATAAATCGAGCGGCCCGCGCCGTTGGTCGGCCTATCCGTGGTTAGGCAAATAATTTTTAAATGCTTAGGTGGTGGGTGTAAAATATATGTGGGATGTGGTCAAAAATAACGAACACATATGCAGTTAAAAACTAAAATTTGAAATATATTTACCCTTCAGGCAGGAAAAATTGACCTCTCATGGTCAAAAAACAGGGCCAAAAAGACCTTGTGTTATGGTTTGGCCGTGGTTTTAGGTGAAAATTGGTGAAACTACTAATAAAGTTTTAATCTCATTTTATTGTTTAATAACAAACAATTAAAGGCCTTAGCTAAAACAATCATAAACTAAAGCAGGGGATATTGGGGAAATTAGAGGCAATTTGGCCCGAAAGGGTTAAAAAAAACTTCAAATGCAGTTGACGAAAGCCCAAAGCCAGATAGAATTCTGAAATTAATGCCGCTATCAGAATAATATTAGGCCAGAGAATGACAAGAGAGTGACAGGCGAATGATAGACGAATGATAAAATCAAAAAAATCTATCCATGCTCTAGACCCCAGAAAAAAAGTCTCCTACACGGTTCCCTGTTCCAGCAGTTTTCGCGATTCTGTTATTTCACTAGCGGAAAGTAAAAACTGTAACGTGGCTGATATTGCCCGCTCCATTGTTTTGGCCATGCCCGAAGATGTGGTTTTTTCTTTCCCCGACCCCGGCGAACCTGCTCGTGACGATCGCGAATCGATCATATTAAAGTCAGGAAAATCAAAGGGTAAGCCCTGGCGAAGGAAGCCTCGGCTGCAGGTCCGTCTTAGCCCTGGTTTTGATAGCGTAACCATACGCCGGGCCTTGGCATTGGGCTTGGCCGTTCATTTTGGTCGCATGAAGATGGAAATTCAGACCCCGTCCCAGCACCAGTCCCGGGAGATGGAGGCGGAAGCCCAAACCGCCCTTTTGCGCGATACCCACGATGAATTGGACAGATTAAAAAAGGTCGTTACGGCCATAACCTTTGATCCGTTGAAAGGTGGGGTAAATTCACGCGAGCAGGCGCTTTATGTGCTTGGTTTTCCACCGGGATTAATTCCTGACATAAATACAATCCGTATGCGCTTTCGTCGGCTTGCAACCGTTTATCATCCTGACGGTAAACTGGGTAGCCACGAAAGAATGAGCCAGCTAAACGCGGCCATGGAACAATTAAGTCGCGGCGGGCTATAAAATTAAATAAATACCAAAATAAATACCAAAATAAACAAAAGGATCTCCCATGACCGATACAAAGCCAAAATTGTTTATTACCCGTGCATTGCCCGACGATGTAGAGGGCCGCGCAAAAAAAGATTATGACGTAAACTTGCAAGTCGAAGGCACGGTGTTGAGCACCGATGAAATAATAAATGGCAGCAAAGGCTTTGATGCCATCCTTACCAGTCCGGCTGATCCGTTAAATGCCGAAACCATTGGGCGTTTGTATGAAAGCATAAAAATTATTGCAACTTTTTCCGTTGGCTTTGAACATGTCGCGCTTGATGCGGCTAGTGCGAAATCAATCCCGGTTACCAACACCCCCGATGTGTTGACCGATGCCACCGCCGACATTGCCTTGTTATTAATGTTGGGTGCCATGCGCCGTGCGGTTGAGGGTATGGAGCTAATACGTGAAAATAAATGGAACGGCTGGACGCCCACACAGTTAATGGGAACCGAAATGAAATCTAAACGCCTTGGCGTGTTGGGTATGGGCCGTATCGGTCAAGCAACCGCCCATAGGGCACGCGCCTTTGGAATGGAAATTCACTATCATAACCGTTCGCGTCTTGCGCCCGAACTTGAACAAGGTGCTGTCTATCACGAAACTGCCGAAGGGTTATTAAAAGTATCTGACGTTCTATCGGTTCATTGCCCCCTCACGCCTGATACAAAAAAATTCATAAATGCTGAACGTATTGCAACATTGCCACCGGGTGCGGTGGTGGTAAACACCGCCCGCGGGCCGGTCATAGATGACGATGCGCTAATAGCTGCCCTTAAAAGCGGCCATGTGGCGGCTGCTGGATTGGACGTTTTTGATGGCGAACCAAAATTAAATGATGGCTACCGCACGCTGGCCAACACATTTTTATTGCCGCATTTGGGTTCGGCAACAATTGAAACCAGAAACGCAATGGGCTTTATGGCGCTAGATAATTTGGATGCATTTTTTGCAGGCAACACACCGCCCAACCGGGTTAATTAAAACAAAAAAAGAGCCTCCCATTTATGAGAGGCCCTTTCATTCGGTCTGTTGCATTTGTTGGATTTAGCGGCGTTCGCCGACCATAGTCGCTTAGCGACGTTCACCAAATAATCTTAGCAACATGATAAACAGGTTGATGAAATCAAGATAAAGGGTCAACGCGCCCATGATGGCTTTTTTGCCAGCGGTGACGTGACCGTCGGATTCCATATACATCAGTTTTATTTTCTGGGTATCATATGCGGTCAACCCAACAAAGATGCCAACACCGGCGATGGAAATTATCCAATGCATCATGGCGCTTTGCATAAATATGTTTACTACAGAAGCAATGATAATACCGATAAGACCCATAATCAGGAATGAACCAAATGCGGTCAGGTCACGCTTGGTGGTGTAGCCATAAATGCTCATGCCCGCGAAGGTGCCTGCGGTAATGAAAAATACCCTAGAAATTGACGCACCAGTGTAAATTATAAATATGGATGCCAGCGATAGGCCCATAATGCCGGCAAATGCCCAGAACAATCCTTGTACGGTGGGCAGGCTCATTTTATTAATGCCAAACGATAAAGCCATAACAAACCCTAGCGGGGCCAGCATAACTACCCACTGCAACGGTGTGCCAAAGATGGCCTGCATCATGGTTTCAGAGCTTGCGGTAACCATGGCGACTACGCCGGTAAGGGCCAGGCCCGATGCCATGTAATTATAAACTTTAAGCATATGCGCCCGAAGCCCGGCATCAATTGCGGTGCCCGCCTGTGTGGCGCTACCGGTGTTAAGTGAAGTTCTAGAATCTTGACCAAAAGCCATTGGGAAAGGTGTCTCCGTTTGTTGGTTCTTATTGTTAATATCTAGACCTAATATGTCAGGAAATTGGGGCTTTACAAGGGCAGCAGACCAAATAATACAGAAAAAAACGTGTAATTTGTACGCCTTCAAATTGTAATAATTCGGTTTTTATTCGTTTCTGAGGTGTCGGGCCGCTTTTTCGCCCAATGCCCCCCAAGTGCCAACCAGCCCGGACAGGGTTGTAAATGCTATTCCGGCCGCTGTGGTTAGCAACGCAATATTGGGATAAAACACCCAGCGCATATCCATTAGTTGGGTAATCACCGCCCACGAAATTAACGCACCAATGCTAACCGCAATAATCCCGGTAAGAAGACCCAAGAAAGCGTATTCGGCAACAAACGCGCCCAATATTTGCGTGCGGGTGGCACCCAGTACTTTGAACACAACCGAATCGTAAACCCGCTTGGCGTTACCTGCGGCAATGGTTCCTGCCAAAACAATTATTCCTGCCAAAATAGTAACAGATGCGGTTCCCTGAATTGCCTGGCTGATACCGGCAAGCATATTGTTGGCGGCCTCTAATGCATCACGCACACGCAAGGTTGATATGTTGGGAAAGGCATCTGTTATTTTTTTTTCAATTTCAGGTTCTATTTTTTCGGGTGCAGCAACGGCGGCAATATGGGTTTGTGGTGCATTTTCCAATGTTACCGGCGCAAATATAATTGCAAAATCAAAACGCAATGTACGCCAATCAATTTTGCGTAGCGATGCAATTTCGGCGGTAATTTCACGGCCTAATACATTTAACGTTAAGGTATCGCCCACATCTACGCCAAAGCCACGGGCAACGCCCGCATCAAATGAAATTATCGGTGGGCCAGAATAATTATCACTCCACCAGCTACCTTTTATAATTTCAGTTCCTTCTGTGGGCTTGGCTGAATATGTAAGGGCGCGATCACCGCGTACCGCCCAGCGGACGTTGGATGCAATTTCTGCATCTTCGACCGGTACGCCGTTTATTTTTACAATGCGTCCACGCATGGACGGCATTCGGCGCAAACCCGATGTTCCATCGATGGAATTTAGTGTTTGATCAAACTTTTCAACTTGCGATGATTGAATATCAATAAAGAAAAATGCCGGTGCACGTTCGGGTATTTGTTCATTAATCTGGTTGGAAAGGTTCCCTTGAATAAGCGCAATACCAACCAAAACCGAAAGCCCGACACCCAATGCAGTTACAACACGCACGGTTGAATTACCGGGACGGTGCAGGTTGGCAATTACTAATCTGACAATTGCATTTTTTGATCGGGGAATTTTTTTTGCAATACGAACAACCGCTTTGCCACTAAAGCGTAGGGCAAAAATTGTTAATGCAGAAACACCAATAAACCAGTAAGCAAAATTACGCTCAACCGACCATAAAATTACTAACCCGGCCATTAATACCAGCCCTGCGACAAAGGCAATTACATAAATGCGTTTTGGTTTATGGCTATTTTGCACAACCATTGTTCTGAAAAGATTTGCCGCTGGTGTTTCCCGTGCTACCGCTAGCGGCCATAGGGCAAAGGTTATGGCAACTAAAACCCCAAAAATGGCTGCTTGTAATAATGGCACAAAATAAATTCCGGCCTTGGGTGCCATGGGCAGATAATCTTTTACTAGCTCGATTCCTATTAATGGCAATAGCGCGCCCAGAGCCAGACCAATAACAATCCCGACCGCCCCTAATGCCAGCACCTGTAAAAAATATGCTCGAAATACCAATCCGCCCGATGCACCCAGACATTTTAGCGTGGCAATGGTTTCAAGTTTGGTTTCCAGATAGCTTTCAACCGCGCCAAAAACACCAAATCCACCAACTAACAATGCAGTCATTCCGGCAAAGCCAAGGAAAAGCGCAAAGCGTTCGGTAAACCGTTCTAGCCCGGGGGCCGCTTTATCTAACCCACGTATGCGCCAACCGGCATCGGGAAATTTTTGTTCGACCTTTTCAATAAATGATTTTCCGTCCACGCCTGCACCCAGCAATATGCGGGTGTGGTAATGGATTTGGCTGCCCGGTTGAACCAGTTTGGTCAGCGCCAACGCGTCCATGGAGATCATAAGCCTAGGGCCAAAATTTATAACCGTGGCAACCCGGTCGGGCTCGTGTTCGATTGCGGCCCGAATAATAAATTTTGCGTCGCCGACGCGCACTTCATCGCCGACCTTTAGCCCCAGTTTTAACAATAACCCGCCATCGGCTGCCGCGCCGAATTGGTTGTTATTTTTAGCCAACAATTTATGGATGCCTTGTTTATCCGCATCAGGCGGAGAAAACTTTAACGCACTTACCAATGGATATGCCGCATCAACCGCCTTTAGCTCGATTAACGTGCGATTATCATCAGTTTGGGCCATGGCCTTCATTTCAATAGTTTTTGAAATGGCGGTAGAATTATTTTTTAGGTATGTGGCGGCGGTGCTGCTGGCTTCACGGTGTTGATTGCGAAAATCAAAATCACCACCCAGCAAACGCCTTGCATCTGAATCAAGCCCGGCCTTGACCGAATAATTTAACGATCCCACGGCGGCAATGGCACCAACGCCCAAGGCAATGCAGGCCAGAAAAATACGAAAGCCCTTTAGGCCTGAACGCATTTCTCGTCTGGCTATGTTCCATGCCAGCATTAAGCTCGAATTATTATGTGTGCTCATCGTTTGTAATAAGCCCGTCTGACATTGTAAGAGTGCGTCCACACTTTTCAGCTAATTGTGGTGCGTGGGTAATAAGCAAAAGTGTGGTACCAACCCGGCTATGTAAATCAAACAATACTTCCATTACATATTCTCCGGTTTTGCCGTCAAGGTTGCCGGTTGGTTCATCCGCCAACAATAATGTTGGCTCGGTTACAAATGCGCGTGCCAATGCAACCCGCTGTTGTTCACCACCGGAAAGCTGCCCCGGGTAATGTGCGCCGCGATGGTCAAGGCCAACAGTTTTTAATTGGGCGTTGGCACGGTCAAACGCATCGGAGATACCAGCAAATTCAAGCGGCAAGGCAACATTTTCAAGTGCGCTCATGGTTGGAACAAGATGAAAGTTCTGAAATACAATTCCTGTATGTTCGCGCCTAAATAATGCCAGCTTGTCTTCGCCCATGGTTGTTATGTTTGTTCCGGCTATGGAAACATTACCCATAGTTGGTTTTTCAAGGCCCGCAATAATCATTAACATTGATGTTTTGCCTGAACCAGATGGCCCAACCAACCCAACCGTTTCACCACGTTTGATATCAAGATTAATGCCACGCAAGATGTTTACAACGCCCGCATCGCTTTTCAAACTAAGGTGTACATCTTCCAGATTAACCGCATTATTATTGGTCATGGTATTTGCAGCGTTATTTGATAAACTTTGTTCCATGAAAAAATATTCCTGTTTTTACCGCACTCTATATATAGCGATAATTTTATTTTGCGGCATTTCTATGGCCACTATGGTCTCAATGGCTAGTGCTAAAAACATAACAAAAGAAAAAATTACCATTCTTGTCTTGGGTGACAGCCTGACAGCAGGATATGGATTGGACAAGGGGTTGTCATTTCCGGCTAAACTGCAGGTACGCTTAAATGAAATAGGCATGGATGTGGCCGTGGTCAATGGTGGTGTATCGGGCGATACGTCTGCCGGTGGCTTGGCCCGCATTGGCTGGTTATTAAACCCTAGGCCCGATGCAGTAATTATTGAAATTGGTGCAAATGACGGTCTGCGTGGGCTTGATCCGGCTTCAACTAGGGATAACATTGATGCCATCATTGGCATGTTAAAAGGAGCAAACATCCCGGTTTTGTTGACCGGAATGCAGGCCCCGCCCAATTTGGGGCGAGATTATGGGGCTGAATTTAATTCAATATATCCTGAAATGGCAGCCATACACGGCACGGTTTATTACCCGTTTTATCTTGAAGGGGTGGCAGCGGTGCCTGAACTTAACCAAAAAGATGGCATCCATCCCAACGCCCAAGGGGTTGATATAATTGTGGGCGCAATGCTGCCAAGCGTTCGCCAGTTGATAGAACAAATAAAATAAACAAAGAAAGATAATAAAAATGGATTTTGCAAAACTTGGCCGCACAGGAATTGACGTAAGCAAGGTATGCCTTGGCACAATGACTTGGGGTGAACAAAACACTCAAAGTCAAGCATTCGCGCAAATGGATATGGCCCTAGATCGCGGCATCAATTTTTTTGACACGGCTGAGCTTTATTCCATTCCGCCCCGGGCCGAGACCTATGGCGCAACCGAAACCATAATTGGCAATTGGCTGGGCGAACGGGGCACGCGCGATAAAATTGTTCTGGCGTCAAAAGCCGCTGGGCCGGGGCTTGGCTATATGCGTGACGGCAAGATGAAGTTCGACCGTAAAAATCTGGAGCTGGCATTGGACGCTAGCCTCAAACGGCTAAAGACCGACTATCTAGACCTTTATTATCTGCACTGGCCGGTCAGAAAAACAAATTATTTTGGCCACCTTGGTTATGCACACAAACCAGATGACACTGATTGGGCCCCATTAGAAGAAACCTTGGGCGTGCTGGGCGATATGGTAAAGGCCGGAAAAATCAGGGCCGTTGGCGTATCCAACGAAACCCCGTGGGGGGTAATGAAATTTTTAGAAATTGCCGAACGCACCGGCCTGCCCAGAATTGCCGGGGTGCAAAACCCATATAACCTGCTTAACCGTATTTATGAAATTGGAATCGCAGAAATATCCATGCGCGAAGATTGTGGCTTGTTGGCCTATTCGCCGCTGGGCTTTGGCGCGTTAAGTGGTAAATATTTAAATGGGGCAAAACCGGCTGGCGCGCGCATGACATTATTTGAAAGCTACCGCAGGTACGCTAAGCCCAAAGGCGTAGAAGCAACCGAGCGTTACGTACAGTTGGCAAAAGATAACGGCCTTGATCCGGCACAAATGGCATTGGCATTTGTAAATGCCCAACCGTTTGTCACCAGCAATATAATCGGCGCAACGACGTTGGAACAGCTTGCCAGTAATATTGATGCGCTTGATTTAAAGCTTTCTGACGAAGTAATGGCGGCAATAGACGAAATTCAAAACGCTATTCCCAATCCGGCACCATAAAAAAACCCGCCCCCTTTAATAAGGAGGCGGGTTTCATTTTTACTAACGAACCAAAATGAGATAAGGAGGGGGATATATCTCAGGCCCGTTGGTAATAATTAGTAACGCGAGCTAAGCTCAGAACGACTTACTTGGTCTTTCTGGATTTGCTCCATCAGAGCGATGCGGGTCGCAGACTGATTTGCGCGGATTTTGTTCAGCATGCTGCGCATTTTAGCTGCATGTGCATTCTAGCTGCAAAACGGTTCGCAGCAGTACTGGTGTCGATTTTGGTCAACACAACGTGTTTGTTGACTGACTGATCTGTGTAGATTTTTTCAAACATGTTTTTAAGGTCGTCATTTGATGTGGTGCTGGCTGCGTTTGCAGCGCCGGAAACGGTCATTATTGAAACTGCGGCAATTGCTGCTATGGTAAATACTTTTTTCATTTTTTTATCTTTCATGTTGTTATCTGGATTACGAATTAGTGTTTGTCTCTAAAATTCTTTATATCCAGGTGCATGTTTTCATTTGTTGCACTGAATATATAAAGTTCGGCTTGAACCAACCCTGAAGGGTGTATTCATTTAACGTTCAGTTAGTAATTAAATTCCTTAGTCAGTAATCATTGCGAACGGTGTTGTATGCTCATTTAGCGTTTAGTGGTGTGACGTTCGTCACAGGTAACTCATTGTTTTTCAACACTTTAGCTCGCTTATACTAGGACAACGTCCAAGAGCGATATTTAATCCATGCATTTTTGGAATGGCAGATATGCAAGTTTTTTTAGGGGGGGGGATAGACGGCTTTAAAGTTCTTAAAGCCTTTAAAGTCCGAGCAGTTTTGCCAGTTCGCCCATGTGGGAAAAACATTTATCTGGCTGGGCTTGCTCTATTCGGATTTTGAACTTGGCTGTTTCGGCATGGCCACCACCGGTAAACCCCAGTACACCCATGGCCGCATTTTTTGCAGCCGTAATTCCGGCTGGGCTGTCTTCTATTACTAATGTGTTATTTGCCGTTACGTTCATTTGGCCTGCGGCGTATAAAAATAGGTCGGGCGCTGGCTTGCCATTGGCGACCATGCTTGCGCTAAAAATATTATCATCAAACAAATCTAATAACCCGGTTATGGAAAGCGAATGGGTTATTTTTTCCAAACTGCCCGAAGATGCAACGCATATTTTAATTCCGGCGGCTTTAACTGTGTTAATGGCATTGGATACATCAGGAAGGGGCCTTAATTCTTTTTCAAATGCGGCCCTATCCAATATCCTTAATTCATCAACAAATTTATCCGGCAACGATATACCCCATTTGCTTATAACAATTTTTTCTACACTATTAAGTGATAGCCCGGTAAACGTATCAAGACATTCGTCTGTAGTGGTAATGCGCCCGTTTGCTGAAATATATTCGCCCAAAACTCTGGCCGCTATGGGCTCGCTATCAACCAACACGCCGTCACAATCAAAAATAATTAATCCACCAGCACTAATCATTAGATTAATATCCAAATTTTCTTAATGTTCCATCGACCGAATTAACATATCCGCCACCGAAAAGCCTGACATGAACCAGTAACGGATAAAGGTTATAAATGGAAAGGCGTTCTTCAAAGAACCCCGGTTTAATTGGGCGAATATTTTTATAAGAATCAAAAAATATCTGGTTAAATGTTCCAAACATTTGGGTAAAGGCTAGCTCAATTTCTGCGTCTGCGTAATACGCAGCCGGGTCAACAAAGCCTGAAATGCGCCCGTTTGCCGCCAGCACGTTGCCGGTCCACATATCGCCGTGGATTAATGATGATTTTTCTGGAGTTTCAATCCAGCGGTCTAAATCACCTGTGAATTTTTCCAATCGGCTGAATATGGCACCGGGCAGGTTGCCCGCCTCCATTGCCACACCCCCCATATAAAGTAGGCGATGATCTTTAAAAAAATCTACCCAGTTTTTATTCCATGGGTTGGGCTGGTGCAGCCCGCCAATGGTTGTGTCCTTTTCAAAGCCAAATCCGCCTTGGGCGCTAACTAAATGCATATGCGCCACCAATTCGCCGGCGTGGGCTGCCGCACCATGGCCTATGCTTTCGCCACTTTCTAGATAGGTCATTAGTAATATTTCATCGCTGGCAAATAAAACATCCGGCACCGGAAGATCGCCGTGGGTGGAAAGGTGGTTAAGGCAATAACCTTCAAGCTCAAGCCCGCTTCCCATCTGGCCCAGCTTTACAACCAGATCGGCTCCATTTTCCATGTGAACGCGGTAAACATCACCGACGCAACCACCGGACAGGGGCCTTAACTCCCTGACTTCACGGTTGGTAATTTTTTCAATTTTTTGTTTTGCTTGTTGTTTGGCATTGGCCATATTCATGGGGGCTTAGCTCAGATGCTTGGATTTAATATCACTTAACAGACCCGCAGCCGCTTTTTCAATCATTTCATAAACAGAACCAAATCCCCCTTCATAATAAGGGTCGGGCACGTTTTGTATGCCCAGGCCCGGGGCAAAGTCTAAAAACATGGAAAGCTTGTCTTCATGGCCACTGGGGCAGATGGTAACAAGGTTCGAATAATTTTCTTCGTCCATGGCCAGCACATAATCGAAACGTTTGAAATCACCCGCATTTGCCTGGCGTCCCCGTAGCCCGCTTATGTCTATGCCCCTGTTTTTTGCCTCCGTCATGGCACGCCTGTCCGGTGGTTCGCCTATATGATAGGCGGCAGTTCCGGCAGAATCGATACTTATACGGTTCGATAATCCTTCTGCCTCCACCATGGATCTAAACACGCCCTCGGCGGTGGGGGACCTACATATGTTACCAAGACAGACAAAAAGTACGCTTATCAACTAACCCTCCACATTGGTTATTTCCCCACGTTTACACAAGGTTACAGCCATTTTATTGCTAATAATAGGATAAGGTGTAAAATAATAATAAAATTAAGATGATTGCCTTGACCCTAAATATATCATAAACCCAATAAGTGACAAAGATTAAGTCAACACCATGAGCTTAAAAAATGGCCATTTGCTGCGCTTACTTCGATGGTTGTTTTAGTCGAGCTTTTTAGGTCGGGGGCGTAATAATAGGGGAATAATCAAAGTTGCTTGAATTCGACCAAACTCAAAGCTCTATTTGCGATAATCCGTGGTGGAAAACCGGCGCCATAGGTGACCGTGTCCGCAGGCTGAGCGCACGCCCATTTCTTGGCGAGCTTGAGGCATTATTACAGTCTGGCAATGAACTTCCCATATTGCTGGCCGGGCCCACGGGCGCAGGAAAATCAGTTTTGCTATTGCAGCTCATTCAAAAGCTGCTTTCCAAGGGGGTGGCACCCCGGCGGATAATAAAAATATCATTTGATTTGCCTAGCCACACCCAGCGCACCATCGAAGGCATTGTTAAAGCCACCGTTCAGGCAGCGGCCAGCGGCCCTCAGGGTGGGTATTTTATATTTCTTGATGCGGTTGATGCCGTTCAGGGATGGGAACAGCAAATTTATGATTTAAGCGTCGCCAACCCGGAGTGGCAAATTATTGCGGCATCATCCGTTGCCCCGCTTTTTAAAAGTGAAAAGAAACATTTATCAGTACGCGATGCGGAAAAAGCATCCGGGGGGTTCTTTGCAGGCCTGATATTGC
>DAOWFB010000170.1 GCA_030638205.1 Thalassospiraceae bacterium | reverse complement strand
GGTCGCCAAAGCAAAATTGAAAACCGTCGGGGAAAAGATCGCCCATCCGCCCGTGGGGGGTGACATGCGAACCTTTATTGAATGGGTCGCCAAATACAACATGGCCGGCCCCGGTGCGGTATTGAAAATGGTTTTTAATGTTCCAGATGCATTTGAAAAACCCAAGCCGCTTCGCGGGTTTATTATCAGCCCGCTCTACTCCTCGGGCAAATATAAAGAACGGCCAGAAAGTAAACTACTCATAACGCCTGCAAGAAAACGCGTGATTGATTTTATGGCGGGCAAACCTGCCATGATGGCGTCTGATATTGCCCGTGAGGCAGGTTGCAGCCCATCGGTTATTAGTGGCTTGGTCAAAGCCGGAATAATCGAAGAAATAGAAATGGCCAACGAACATATTTGGCAAGTTCCTGATTATAAATTACCGGGGCCAAAATTATCTGACGCACAAAAAAAAGCGGCAACCGAACTTTGTAATAAAGTGGGCAAAGGCAATTCAGTAACTCTGGTTGATGGGGTTCCCGGCTCGGGCAAGACAGAAGTTTATTTTGAAGCCGTTGCTAAAACATTAGAAATGGGCAAGCAGGTTTTGGTTTTGTTGCCGGAAATTGCACTTACATCACAATGGCTTAAACGTTTTGGCGCGCGCTTCGGGGCCGAGCCCGCTTTGTGGCATTCAGACCTAAGCCCTGCAAAGCGTCGTGATACATGGCGCGATATTGCAAATGGTAAAATCCGCGTTGTTGCCGGTGCGCGTTCTGCGCTTTTTTTACCCATGGCTGAATTGGGTTTAATAATCGTTGATGAAGAGCACGAACCAGCTTTCAAACAAGAAGAGGGCGTATTTTATAATGCCCGCGATATGGCGGTGGTGCGTGCAAGTCTAAGCAAAATACCCATCGCCCTTGTTTCGGCAACGCCGTCGCTTGAAAGCGCGGTTAATGCCGAAAACGGCAAATACCATCTTGTTCACCTGCCCGAACGTCACGGTGGTGCCAGCCTGCCTTGCGTTGAATTAATTGATATGCGGGCGGAAAAGCTTCCCGCAACTAGGTGGCTGTCAGGTGCGTTACTGGATGAATTAAAAAATGTTTTTAACGCTGGTGAACAAGCCATGCTTTTTTTAAATCGTCGCGGCTATGCCCCGCTTACACTTTGTCGCAAATGTGGCCATCGGCTTAAATGCCCCAATTGTTCGGCATGGATGGTTGAACATCAAACAGGCAGGCGGTTGCAGTGTCATCACTGTGGTCATTCTGACACAATGCCAGATAACTGCCCCAATTGTGATGCTGAGCATAAGTTTGCCCCCATAGGCCCCGGGGTTGAGCGTCTGGCCGAAGAAGTAAAAGAATATTTTCCAAATATTCGCGTGGCGCTGGCCAGTTCCGATACCTTATCTGGCCCCCTCAAGGCAGCAGATTTGGTTAAACGCATCGAAAACCATGAGGTCGATTTAATTATCGGTACCCAGGTGGTGGCCAAGGGCTATCATTTTCCATTGCTGACCATGGTCGGTGTAGTTGATGGTGATCTTGGTTTAGCCGGTGGCGATTTGCGTGCGTCTGAACGAACTTATCAATTGCTTTATCAGGTGGCGGGGCGCGCGGGCCGCGAACAAAAGAAGGTTCAAAAGCCGGGCAGGGTATTGGTGCAGACATATATGCCCGATCATCCGGTAATGCTGGCAATCAAGAAAGGCTCGCGGGCTGACTTTGTTAAGGCCGAAACAGCAGCGCGCAAGCAAATGTCCATGCCGCCGTTTGGGCGCTTGGTTGCATTAATAGTATCTGGCGTAAACGAACGCGCGGTTGATGATGCCGCCAACCTCCTTGGCCGAACCGCCCCAAATATGGATGGCGTTCAGGTTCTGGGCCCGGCTCCCGCTCCGCTTTCGTTATTGCGCGGCAAACATCGCAGGCGTTTGTTGATGAAACTTAAAACATCCATGGCGCCGCAGCCGTTGGTGGGGGAATGGCTAGATCGGGCCGGGATGCGGTTGGGGGCCGCTCGGGGGAAAAAAGAAATGGGAGCCCGGGTTCAAATTGATATTGATCCCCAAGGATTTATGTAAGGGTATAATGTAGTGGGTTTGTTTCCAGTATATGGCCTAAGCCATTGAATAATATAGGCCATAGAATAAATGGAGAATAAATTATGACCAGCCCATCTGCCTTTGCTGGCATATGGGCTGAAAGCGGCAGAAACATTAGAGAAATTGAGTATTTAAAAAGCATAGATTCAGGCCAAGAGCAGTCTTGCATGCCCTAGGGGCCTATGTTAGAAAACAGCCGTTTCGTGCGGGACACCCGCCATCTATGGCATGGTTTTTTGCACGATTATATTGTTTTAAAAAGTTTATCAAGGCAGGGATTCCCTTAAGTGCCATCCGAAACAACAGGTGCAACTGGCCTCGCAGGTCGCTATGCGGCAGCACTTTATGCGCTAGCCGAAGCTGACAAAAAACTGGACAAGGTTGCCGATGATTTACGCCAACTGAACACTATGATTTCAGAAAGCGACGATTTGGCGCGCCTTATTTCATCACCAGTGCTTTCCAGAATCCAGCAGGCTGATGGCGTATTGGCTGTTTGTAAAAAAGCCGGAATGGATGATTTAACTCAACGCTTTGTTGGCACCACCGCGCAAAACAGGCGCATGGCAGTGCTTCCAAGCATTATAAAGGCCTATCTTGATGAGCTTTCCCATCGTCGCGGCGAAGCCACGGCTCAAGTTGTTTCCGCCCAAAAGCTGGACGAAGCCCAACTCAAGGAAGTTTCCGATGTGCTGAAAAAAGCCATTGGAACAAAAGTTGCCGTTGAAGCAAAGGTTGATGAAACCTTGCTTGGCGGAATGATCGTAAAAGTAGGATCGCGTATGGTCGATTCTTCACTTAAAACCAAGTTGCAACAATTACACCTCTCCATGAAAGGCGTTGGCTAATGGATATCCGGGCTGCGGAAATTTCCGCAATTCTTAAAGAACAAATTGCTAATTTTGGAACTGAAGCAGAAGTTGCCGAGGTCGGCCAAGTGCTTTCAGTTGGTGACGGTATCGCCCGCGTTCATGGGCTTGATAACGTACAGGCTGGTGAAATGGTCGAATTCCCCGGCGGCATTAAGGGCATGGCTCTTAACCTCGAAGCCGACAACGTTGGTGTGGTTATCTTCGGCGAAGATAGAAACATCAAAGAAGGCGATACCGTAAAACGTACGGGCGCAATTGTGGATGTACCAACCGGGCGCGGCCTTTTGGGCCGAGTGGTTGATGGTCTTGGTAACCCGATTGATGGCAAGGGCCCGCTCGAAGGAACCAAGCAGTCACGGGTTGAGGTAAAGGCACCCGGCATTATCCCGCGTAAATCTGTGCACGAACCAATGCAGACCGGGCTTAAAGCTATTGATAGCCTTATCCCCATTGGTCGCGGCCAGCGTGAGCTTATTATTGGTGACCGTCAGACCGGCAAAACCGCCATTATTATTGACACCATCATCAACCAGAAAGCTACCAACGATG
>DAOWFB010000089.1 GCA_030638205.1 Thalassospiraceae bacterium | reverse complement strand
TTCGATAAACTGTCATCTGAACAGCAGGCAATTCTTGAATATGCTAGCGAAGCTGCTTCTACCGACATGGCATGGAAAGCAATGGAACGCTATTCTGCCGATCTGGTTACACTGAAAACCGAACATGGTGTAAATGTTCACCGTACCCCGGATTCTGTTATGGCCGATCAGCTTAACGCTTGGGACATTGTTATTGATCGCATTAGCGCATCAGATCCGTTCTTTGCTAAGGTTGTTGCTTCGCAGAAAAAATGGGCCAAACGTTATGGCGCATATCAGCTGCAGAATTCACCAAACTACCGTCTTGCCTACGAACACTACTACGGCAAGCTGTAAGAACACATTGGGCTGTTTTAAGTCCAGTCTGGCGGGGCGGCGCTTTATAGCGTCGCCCCATCAGCGTAATGTGTGAATTTTTAACTTTTACCCAAGGTTGCGGGCATGACCAAAACATTACATTTTATTGATAGCCTTAGCGCATGGACCGGAAGGGCGTTTTCCTGGTGCATCGTGGTACTTACCTTTTCCACCTGTTACGAAGTTTTCGTTCGTTATGCTCTCAACAGCCCAACCGTTTGGGCGTTTGATATGAGCGTTCAAATGTACGGTGCATTATTTATGATGGCTGGCGCCTATGCGCTGTCACAAGATGCCCATGTTCGTGGCGATGTTATCTACCGCCTGCTTCCCATTAAATGGCAGGCCAAGGTTGATTTGACGCTCTACATTCTATTTTTGGTTCCGGGTGCCATTACATTGATTTATTACGGATTTGATTACGCAGCATACGCATGGTCAATCAAAGAGGTTAGCTGGTCTAGCCCTTCGCGTATCCAGATTTATTTCTTTAAAACCATTATCCCAATTTCGGGCACGCTCGTTTTATTGCAAGGGTTTGCCGAAAGCGTTCGCTGTGTGCAGTGCATACGAACCGGCGAATGGCCCAAACGCCTACAAGATGTTCAAGAAACAGAAACCATGCTGTTGCACGAAAAAGAAGACTTGCAACAAATTGAGAGTGAGAAAAACTAATGACTGATCCACAACTCGCTCTTGTAATGTTAGGGCTGTTTATTTTTGTAGTGCTTCTTGGGTTTCCTATTGCGTTTACGCTTATTGCCATGGGTCTGGGCTTTGGTTATTACGCTTATTATGATCCCACCCGCATGCAAACGCTGTTTGATAATCGAATATTTGATTTATTTGTGCAAAATACGTTTTCGGTCATGTCCAACGATGTGCTGGTCGCGGTCCCGCTGTTCCTGTTTATGGGTTATGTGGTTGAACGCGCCAATATCGTTAACAGGCTTTTCTTCAGCTTTCAGTTAGCCGCACGCAATTTGCCTGGTTCCATGGCTGTGGCCGCGTTGTTGACCTGTGCTGTGTTTGCTACCGCCACCGGCATTATTGGTGCGGTGGTAACGCTAATGGGTATGCTGGCGTTTCCTGCAATGTTAGAAGCCAAATATGATAAAAGCTACGCCGCAGGCGTAATTTGCGCCGGTGGTTGCCTTGGTATTTTGATACCGCCTTCGATTATGCTTATCGTTTATGCGGCGATTGCCGAATTATCTCCGTTGCGCCTTTATGCCGCTGCCATGTTCCCCGGCCTAATGCTGGCAGGTTTTTACATGATTTATGTGGTTACGCGCGCGACCCTTAACCCATCATTGGCGCCAAAGCCAGTAACCAGCGACGTATCGTTTGGCAAGGTTTTGTATGAGCTTCTAACATCGTTTTTCCCGCTAGCGGTTTTGATCTTGTCGGTGCTGGGCGCAATCCTTATGGGGTTGGCCACACCTGCCGAGGCCGCCGGTGTTGGTGCTGCGGGCGGCTTGCTTCTTGCTGCCCTTTACCGTGCGCTAACGTGGGAACGTTTAAAAGAGGCCGTATTCCTAACCGCCAAGACATCGGCCATGGTTTGCTGGTTGTTTGTTGGTTCGTGGACATTTGCTGCGGTATTTTCTTACCTTGGCGGTCACGACATAATCAGGGACTGGTTCCTAACGCTGGATATCGGCACGGTTGGATTCCTTATTCTGGCACAGGCCACCATCTTCTTGCTGGGCTGGCCGTTGGAATGGACCGAAATTATTATTATTTTCGTTCCCATATTCTTGCCAATGCTGGAAACATTTAATGTTGATCCATTGTTCTTCGGAATGTTGGTGGCGCTTAACCTGCAAACATCGTTCCTGACACCGCCAATGGCGATGGCGGCATATTACCTAAAAGGTGTTGCCCCAGATGATGTAGAGCTAATGGAAATATTCAAAGGCATTATGCCGTATTTGGGTATTGTTATTTTCTCCATGGTTTTGCTCTACAACTTCCCAGGAATAGCCCTGTGGCTGCCCGTGTATCTATTTGGGTAATAATGGTGCATTTTATTTAGATGGCTAATTTAAACCTATTATCAGCAACAGATGCCTACCGCGCTATAATTGCGGGCGAGACATCTTCGGAAGAACTGGTCCAGGATTGTCTGGATCGTATTTCCGAGGTTGATGATACGGTTCATGCATGGGCTAACATTGACGCCGAATATGTGCTGGAGCAGGCAAAGGCATCTGACAAGCACCGTCGTTCCGGTGCGCCAATAGGCCCGTTGCAGGGCATTCCGGTTGGCATAAAAGATATTTTTGATACCTTTGATTTTCCAACCCAATATGGATCACCCCTGCACCAAGACCGTAAAACCACCGAAGACGCAACCGTGGTTGCCATGCTAAGGCAGGCGGGTGCGGTAATTTTGGGTAAAACAGTAACGGCTGAATTTGCCTGCATGTCGCCGGGGCCAACCACCAACCCCCACGACGCCGCGCGTACCCCGGGCGGTTCCAGCAGCGGTTCGGCCGCAGCGGTTGCCGCTGCCATGGTGCCATTGGCACTGGGTACTCAGACCAATGGTTCGATTATTCGCCCGGCTGCATATTGTGGGGTTGTTGGTTACAAGCCGTCTTTTGGGCTTGTTTCGCGCCATCGGGTGCTGAAGGTTTCTTCCAACCTTGACCATGTTGGCGTTTTTGCCCGCACCATAGAAGATGCCGCATTGGTGGCGGGGTCGATAATTGGCTTTGATGCGCGTGACCTTGATACCTCGATTGCGCCCAAGCCAAACCTTGTTGCTAGCGTATCCGAAGAACCACCAATGCCACCACGGTTTGCCTATATTAAAGGCCCAGCATGGGATATGTGCGACAGTACAACCCACTCGGCATTTGGTGAACTTTTTGATGCCATGGGTGATCGGGTCGAAGAGGTTGATTTAGGCCCCGTTTATGACGAGGTCTTTGAATGGCACCGCATTATTATGGAAGCCGACATGGCTAAAAACATGGCGGATGACTACCAGCGTGGTGCCGAGCAAATGAGCCCGATGTTGCTGGAAATGATCGAGCGCGGGCGCAAAGTCCACGCTGTTGATTATAATCTGGCGCTTGACCGGATTGATATGTTCGCCAAGGCATTTGCCCCGATGTTTGAAGAATTTGACGCCGTCATTACGCCGGCGGCAACCGGCGAAGCGCCGGTTGGGTTGGATAGCACCGGAAACCCGGCATGCTCTACACTTTGGACCTTTGCCGGCATGCCAACCATGACGCTACCCCTATTAGAGGGCGAGGCTGGAATGCCCCTTGGCGTTCAATTGGTTAGCGCCAGAGGTGATGATGCCCGCCTGTTCAGAAACGCAAGCTGGCTGACAAAGTATTTGGAAGAACTATAACCATAGGTATAAACTTGATGCTTGGCCCAATAAGCCAATGCAAAAGAAATAAAAGGAAAAGACTTCGATGAAATTTTCAATGAACACCATAACAGGATTTATAGGCATCGCCCTGTTTGTTGCCTTCATTGGCGGGCTGGCCGAATCCATCGGTGCGCTACCGTTTATAATTATCGTTTCGATAATAAGCGCAATGGCTATTTATGATTTTGTTGAAAGCGTGCGCAGTGAGCGCAAGTAAGGCACTAGGTATGCCCCAGTGGTTAAAATCATATCTTCGCCAACCGTTCGTAATGATTGTGTGGTTTATGGAAACCTACGCAAAAAATACGGCGCGCTTGCGTACCCTCATGACTAAACCCGGTGCTATCAAAGCTTTTAAGATAGCAATCATGTTTACCATGCTGGTGTGGATTGTTGTTGGCGTTATGGCCAGCGACGAAGACAGGGGCCGCCTAACTGAAACCATCAGAACCACCTGGGGTGAGTTACAAAATTAAATCAGGAAATCATCAACCGTAAGGTCGGCGAGCATCGCTCCGTTAAGGGTAACACTGTCACCAGCGCCAAAATCAATAATAACATCTGCGCCAACCTGAGATGCGCTTGCCATTACATCGGCAAACCCGACAAAGGCATTAAGGCCTGTAATGTCTAATGCATCCTCAACGCCACCAGCATTAAAGTCGGTAATCACATCATTGCCGTCACCGGCAACAAAGACAAATGTGTCGTCGCCAGCACCACCGCTAAGCATATCATTGCCAATGCCGCCAACAATAAGGTCATTGCCACCAGCACCATTGATGGTATCCATACCGGCAAGGCCGAACAGTCCGTTGGCACCATTGTCGCCTAACAATACATCGTTGCCGGTATCTCCGGTGGCATCAACCCGTGGAACATCAATATTAATATCAACCGTGCCATAACCGGGAATTTCCAGAACCAAAGCATCGGAACCATATGATGTGGATCCAAGCGGAATATCAAAGGTTACATCAAAGGTGTAGGTTCCTGCGCTAATGTTGGCGTAAGACGTAGGGCTTATGGAGCTTACAAGACCAAAATCATCTCCAACAATCGAAGCGGAAAGATCGGTAGTATTGTTTGCCACATAGGTATCTATGGCCGAAATAACACCGGCAGAATCAGCCGACCACGCCGTTACGGTGCCAAATCCCCAGCTATCGACCAGCGCCTGATATGTTGCGATTTGGTCTGTGGTAACTGCAAAAACCGGAATTATTCCCGCATCAAGCAGCATTTGCCCAACAATGGCGGGATCTGGGTAATCTTCAATATCGAAAACAGTATCGTAATTATTTGCGGTTGTATTAAAATCACCCGCCTGGTGATAGGCAGAATCGGTGCTAAGAACCGCAAATTTCATGGCACCATCGCGGAAACCAATCTCGGTGCTGCTGCGAAGTGCGGTTTGCAGCAATACTTCCAATTGTGAATCTTTGGCATCACCACCATAATAATACTCAAGATTGTCAAATGTTGTTTGCAGGGCGTTTTTATCGGCGGTCATGCCAATATCTGTATTGTAAGGGAAGTCAGTCGTAATGAAGCGACCCTGAGGGCCGCTGTAATTATAATCACCCTCGAACCCGTATGGCTGTATTGGCTTATCGCTAAAGCTGCCAACGGCCATATTCACATCACCGCCAGCGGTTAGTGAATCATACAAGCTAGAAAATCCTGTTTTTGCGGCGTTTATTGCGGAGTACCAAGAATGGTCACCGTACATGGACCAGCTAAGGTCATTAATCAAGAACACATCATACATTGGCGTTATGTTCTGTACGTTTACGTCAACAGAAAGCGTGATGGTTGATCCCGCTGAAAGCTGAACGTCTGCCGAGCTAATGGAAATAGCGCCATTGCCAGTAGTAGTGGTGATAATTGCGCTTGGGCTTGCTGCCGGGCTTTGCAGGGGGTCGGATAGGTCAATATTTACATCTACTGGGGCTGCGGTTGTTATTTCAACTTCTAGCTCTTCAATATTGCGGACATTAAGCCCAAATGATGTTTCAAAAACAGGATGGTTTGCGCTGTGGTCGCTGGAATCTTTGAACCCATGCCCGGCAGAGCGTTTATCGTTTGCGTTATCATTCATCCAGCTCTCAAGCTGAGATATTTCGTCTTTTAGTTCCTCAAACTTATCGGCCGACATTTTTAGAACTAACTTGTCGGAACCCTTGCCTCCATCATAAAAATTAGTAAAACCTTCGTTTTCACCAAGGTCATAAATTAACGTGTCGTCACCGCGATCGCCATCCAGCACATCATTGCCAGCCCCACCATCAAGGGTGTCATCGTCATGGCCGCCACGAATGTAATCATCGCTTATGCTAGCCGTAGCTGACCCTGTTTCATCGTCATGATCATCATCATCGTCGTGCTCATCATCATGATCATCGTCGTGCTCATCATCATGATCATCGTCGTGCTCATCATCATGATCATCATCGTGCTCATCGTCGGCAAGTGTCTGGGAGGCTTCAAATTTTGGAACCTGTGCTTTGCGGGCAGATTCTGCAAATGAATGAATTTCTTCTTTTTCATCAGAATTGCCAAAACCGGAATTTGCAAATGGGCTATCAGTATCAGTAATTGTTGCAATAAATTCGCTGTTTGTGAAACTTTTATCTGCGTCAAATCCAAATGAACTTTGTATGTTTTGAATGTGATTAAAGGCACCGCTTACAAGGTCGCCTATATCATTTTCATTATCATTATAAAGCGCAAAATCAGATGATGAAGAATCAAATGACGAAGAACCAGAAAGCGAGCTGCTTTCTGTAAAATCATTACCATCTGTTGGTGGTGTCGCGGGCGCTAACTCGGGCGCAGGCACAACGTCCGCATTCAATGCCGCCACTTCTTCAGTGTCAGGCATTTCATCTTTATGATCTTTTTTATTTTTATGATCTTGTTTTTTAGCCACTTTATTGGCGCTCCATCTTCAATATTCGAATAAGCCATATTACTGTTAAAGCTATTTTAACCATGTGATGGCGGTCACATAAAATAAATAAGTAGTGAACGCAATATGCATAAAATTTAAAAACAATTTTATGTGTTTTGTTTTTTCTTTTGTTTGCTTGTGCGGTTTTTGTAAAAAAAGACGGCTCCAAAAAATGGAACCGTCTATGTCTATTAAGCATGGCCTAGGGGGGGTAAAAATAAAACAAATAACCTGAATTAAGTGTTTTCAGGGATTTATGCCATTTGGGCAAAACCTAAAGAAATGGCCAATATAGAAACTACGCCTACAGCAAGAAATATTGAAACCAAGCCTACAACAAAGCTTTTTGTCTCAATCTGCTGTGGTTTGTTTGGGTTGTGTGTTTTCATCGTCTTGTTTCCTATTTCAAGGTTTCCAATATTTGTTGATAAGATAATGGCAAAACAACCCTGAACGTGTGCTGAACCAGTGCATTGTGGCTCAAATACTTATAAAAATACTCATAATATGGTATTATCATACAACCAGTTAGCCTATGAAATTAGCCTCAGGAGCACGCAATGAGTGAGGTAAATACCAATAAAACCATCCCCCCAGCGCCCACTATCGAAGCCCGGAATGTTACCAAGACCTATCATGCCGGATCGCTGGATGTTGAGGCGCTAAGCGGCATTAACATGTCCCTTTTCGAAGGCGAGATGGTGGTTTTTCTAGGTCCCAGCGGTAGTGGAAAATCAACCTTACTCAATATATTAGGAGGTCTTGATCGGCCCACTAGTGGGCAAGTTATTTTTCGCGGCCAAGAGCTAACCAGTTTTGATGACCACGCCCTTACGCTTTATCGCCGCGATAATGTCGGTTTTGTTTTTCAGTTTTATAATCTTGTTGCCAGCCTGACCGCTATCGAAAATGTTGCGTTGGTTACTGAAATTGCGCAAAACCCCATGCCCGCGTCTGAAGCATTAAGCATGGTTGGTTTAAGCGAAAGAATGGATCATTTTCCATCAGAACTATCCGGTGGCGAACAGCAACGCGTAGCAATTGCCAGAGCCATCGCAAAGCGCCCTGAGATTTTAATGTGCGATGAACCGACCGGTGCGCTAGATAGCAAAACTGGCATACGTGTGCTTGAAGCAATAGAAAATACCAATCTTAACCTTGGAACCACAACAGCAATAATTACCCACAATGCAATTGTTGCCGATATGGCAGACAGGGTAATTATTTTGGCCGATGGAAAAATTTCAGAAATTCGTGAAAACACTAAACGAAAGAAACCAAAAGAACTTTCATGGTGATGAAATGCTATTTAAGTTTTTAAAACCGCTTGATCGAAAGCTTGTCCGCGACCTAATGCGTATGTGGGGCCAAGGGCTGGCTATTGCCATGGTCGTAGGTGCGGGTGTTGCCATGTATATAATGAGCGAGGGAATGCTTAGGTCTCTAGCAGATACCCGTAATGCATATTATGAACGCTATGGTTTTGCAGATGTGTTTTCAACGCTAAAGCGTGCGCCCAACAGCACCATAAAAAAAATACAATCTATACCTGGCGTAAGGCAGGCCGAGGGGCGAATTTCAAAAATGGCAACCCTTGATATGCCGGGGCTTATGGAGCCAGCACAAGAACGTATTATTTCTTATCCTGAGAGCGGCCACCCAGCAATTAACAGCCTTCATCTGGTTGCGGGCGGATGGTTTACCCCTGGTGTTTCTGATGAGGTATTGGTTACCGAAGCTTTCTCTCTGGCCCATAACCTCAAGCCCCTTGATACTGTGATTGCTCTTGTAAATGGCAAAAAAAGAAAACTAAAAATTGCCGGAATTGTTCTTTCGCCAGAATTTATATATGCGCTTGCCCCCGGTGCCATGTTTCCGGATGATTTGCGTTTCGCCATTATGTGGATGGCTCGACCACAGTTGGCAGGAATTTTTAATATGCAGGGAACATTTAACGAGGTGGTTATAAAGCTAGAGCCCGGTGCGGTTGAGAACGACGTTATTGCAAGAATAGACACAGTGCTTGACCCCTATGGTTCCACCGGTGCGCTTGGGCGTGACCGTCAAATATCAGATTGGTTTCTTTCTGGCGAAATGAAACAGCTTGCCAATATGGGGCGGATAATCCCTCCAATTTTCTTTGCGGTTGCAATATATCTTTTGAACATAACCATATCTAGATGGGTTGAATTGGAAAGGTCGGAAATAGGGTTGTTAAAAGCCTTTGGCTATTCTACCCGTGCGGTTGCGGTTCATTATCTTAAATTTGTAATTGCCATAACCATAATTGGTGTTTTCATGGGGTTTGCGGCTGGTACATGGCTTGGCTGGGGATTGGCCGTAATGTATAAAGAGTTTTTTCATTTTCCATTTTTATATTTCAACCTTGATGCAAGCGTTTATGTTTTTGCCGCTGTATTAAGCTGTGCCGCCGCCTTGTTGGGCACAATCCGTGCTGTCGGGCGCGCGGCAAATACATCGCCAGCCGAAGCAATGGTTCCTAGGCCACCCACATTGTACCGACGAGGCAAAACAGAACGGCTGATTAAGGGTGCGTTAGGGCCAACCAGAATGATTGTAAGGCACCTGTCGCGCTGGCCCATGCGCTCGGCCCTTACTTGCATGGGCATAAGCCTTGGGGTTGCGGTTCTTGTTTCTACAATATTTTTTCAAGATTCAATCGATTCCATGATTGAAACGCAATTTTCCATGATTGAAATGCAAGATGCCACCACCACATTTGGCGAGATAAAATCATCATCAGTATTGCAAAATATTGAATCCATGCCCGGTGTTCTTATGGCAGAGCCATTTAGGTATGTTCCGGTAACTATAAAATTTGGTTCAAGCGAACGCCGTATGGTTCTTAATGGCGTGCCTGTGAATGCAAGGCTAAACCGTATTTTGGATAAAAATTTGTCCCCAGTTTCAATAGCAACCGAAGGCATTACCTTATCATCTAAATTAAGCGAAATGCTGGGTGCTGGACTGGGCGATGTTGTTAGCGTCAAGGTTCATGATGGCCGCAGACCGACACTTCATTTGCCGGTAACTATGATTTCACAAACATATATTGGTAGCCCGGCATTTATGGATATTTCCGCCCTTAACCGCGCATTAAAAGAGGGGAAAAATATTTCCGGCGCCCATGTAATGCTTGATAAATCATTATCGGATGATTTTTATTCAGCAATAAAGACAACCCCCTCAATTGCGCAAGTGGCAGTAAAGGAAACCATGTTAAAGGCATTTCGCGATACCATGGCCGAAAATATAGGCATAATGAATTTTTTCAATACTATCTTTGCCGTAGTTATTGCGGTTGGGGTTGTTTATAATGCTGGCCGAATTTCTCTTTCCGAACGCTCGCGCGAGCTTGCCAGTTTGCGGGTATTGGGTTTTACCCGGGG
>DAOWFB010000161.1 GCA_030638205.1 Thalassospiraceae bacterium | reverse complement strand
TTTGAGGCTGACCGCAATGTCCGCCCCGATATATTTTATCGCATTGCCAACGAGGTCCCGACCGCATTAATGATAATTATTGTTATTATGGTTGTTATAAAACCGTTTTAAGTATAAATACCCTTATTTTTTGCCGTTTTTATAGCATTAATACGTATCCGAAACGAATTGTTGCTCTCGGTGGGCGGCCGTATAAACACTTCCTTTTTGACAAAATCGGTTCCTTGGTTTAATTCTTTTTCAAGTATCCACGCAGCCTGTTCCATGGCGCATATAATTTTCTTAAAGATTTTTCCTTAAAACGCACACAAAGCCCAATCCGGGCCACATCTCCCAATTAGCAACATCAGCAAAAAAGTGATCAGGACAAATGAACCTCAAGGAATTAAAGCTTAAAGCACCCGCAGATTTGCTTTCTTTTGCCGAAGGACTAGGCATTGAAAACGCAAGCTCGCTCAGAAAACAAGACATGATGTTTGCCATCTTGAAAAAGATGGCCGAGGACGGAACCGCCATATACGGCGATGGCGTGCTTGAAGTGTTACAAGACGGGTTTGGTTTTTTACGCTCGCCTGAGGCAAATTACTTGCCCGGCCCCGATGATATTTATGTTTCACCTTCCCAAGTAAGGCGTTTTGGCTTGCGTACCGGCGATACGGTCGAAGGCGAAATTCGTAGCCCCAAAGAGGGTGAACGTTATTTTGCGTTATTAAAATTAAATACCATCAACTTTGAAGATCCCGGCGCGGTAAAGCACCGCACCAACTTTGATAACCTGACGCCGCTCTATCCCGATGAACGGCTGAATATGGAAATTGATAACCCAGAAAGCAAAGATTTTACTTCGCGTATAATGGATTTGATAACCCCTATCGGCAAAGGTCAGCGTGCGCTTGTTGTTGCACCGCCCAGAACCGGTAAAACAGTTATGCTGCAAAATATCGCTCATTCGGTTGAGGCCAACCACCCTGAGTGTTATTTAATCGTTTTGCTAATTGATGAACGCCCGGAAGAAGTAACAGACGTTTCGCGCTCGGTTAAGGGTGAGGTTGTTTCATCCACCTTTGATGAACCGGCGCAGCGTCATGTACAGGTTGCTGATATGGTTATTCAAAAGGCAAAGCGTTTGGTTGAACATAAGCGCGATGTTGTTATTTTACTGGATTCAATTACCCGCCTGGCCCGCGCCTATAACACAGTTGTTCCAAGTTCGGGCAAGGTGCTAACCGGTGGTGTTGATGCCAATGCATTGCAACGGCCAAAAAGATTTTTCGGTGCGGCCCGTAATATAGAAGAGGGTGGCTCACTAACCATTATTGCTACCGCCCTTATTGAAACCGGCTCGCGTATGGATGAGGTTATTTTCGAGGAATTCAAAGGCACTGGTAACTCGGAAATTATTCTTGACCGCAAGGTTTCCGATAAACGTATATTCCCGGCTATTGATGTGACTAAATCCGGTACCCGCAAAGAAGAGCTGTTGGTTGATAAGGCCGCCATGAACAAGATGTGGATGTTACGGCGCATATTGATGCCCATGGGCGTTACCGATGCCGTGGAGTTCTTAATTTCTAAATTAAAAGAAACGAAAAACAATTCTGATTTCTTCGATTCAATGAACACCTAAATAAATTAAAATACACCAATAAAAAAAGCGGAGACTTTAATAGGGACTCCGCTTTTTATTTTGTCGGGCAGTTCTTTTGCGGTATGGTTGAGGAAGTGTCTGGATTTGATTAGGAAAATATAATATCTAACGCAATGCTTGCCACCCCATACGAAGAAATTATTGAAACATCCGAAGGACCAGCTTTTGTCAACGTCATTGGCAAAGGGCCGCCAGTATTTATTGTTCATGGTGGGCCCGGGTTTGACCATAGTTATTTGCTAAACAGCCTGTTTTTTCTTTCGGCCAAAAGAACTCTGATTTTTTATGATCAACCGGGTTGTGGAAAGACACCCACTCAGTCCGGTGGGTTGACGCTATCGAAAACAGCAAAGCATTTTTGTGCCGTTGTTAAAACCATGGCACCCGAAGATAAATACGGGCTGATTGCACACTCGTGGGGGGCTTTGGTGGCGGTGTCTGCATTTGCTGAGGAAATGAGCGTAAGGCTCAGCCCATTTACCGAAGGGTTGTTGATAAATCCCGTTCCGGTAACCAATGAGGCGTATGAAAAATGCGTCGTAAAGTTACTGTCTCGCATACCTGCGGAAATAATGAAACAAGCAGAAAGCATAATGGATGCCGGAGGGAATGGCGAAAGTATCATGGATCTACTGTTGCCCTTTTATGGTGCGCATACCAATAGCCTTCCCGGATTTTCCATGCCATTTCGCTATGATACTTATTTTGGGATAAACGGGGCGCTTGATGTTTTTGATTTCAAAGAGCAGCTATCGGCCTTTGCTAAATTGACGCTCGTTCGCGGATCCGAGGATTTCACTACACCAGACCTTATCGGTGAAATGGTTGGCGCGGTTAGTAAAACCCACACAATGGATGGTGTTGGGCACTTCCCATTTTTGGAGAATGAACAAGAGTTCAAACGTCTGGCCTTGGACATTTTTAGCTAAATTTAAGTGGGCACTAGACTCAGGAACGGCGCTAGCCTGCGAATGGCAAATTCTTCACCATTAAGATCGATTTCCATATAACTGCTTAGGCCATTATCACCAACTTCAAGTAATATACAGCTTTGCGATAATCCTTTTGCCCAGGCGATCTCATTAACCCCAAGGCGCTCGGCTTCTTTTACGGCGTATTGAAGAAGCCTAACTAAGGCGTCCATTTCTTTTTCTTTGTCTGCTTGCATATTCAGGTACTCCTTCAATATTTTTTACAGAAATATTTTTATAACGATTATTAAATTTGGGGTATTATCGACCGTAATGGGGAGTTTGGATGCATAAGTATGTGAAACAGGGCGTTCCATCCAGCGAACACCCAAGCGTAATGCCCGTCGACAGACTGGACTGGAACGCAATACGGATTTTTGTTGTGGTTTGGCGACACGGCAGTTTCCGTGGTGCCTCGAATGAATTGGGCATGGCTCTGAATACCGTCAGGCGGCATATTGAAACGCTTGAACATGAGCTCGGCTGTCTGCTCATGATCAGAAATGCCAAAGGCATCAGCCTTACCGAAGATGGCGAAGGGTTGCTAGGTGCTGCCAAGCAAATGGAGCAAGCATCGTTTGGCATAAGGCAGGCACTAAACTCTGAGCGCTCGGCCCTTGAGGGGCGCGTACGTATATCGGTCACCGAAGGTTTTGGCACTTACTGGGTAATGCCCAAGATGGTTGAGTTCCAGCGCGAACACCCCAACATTATTGCCGAGGTCAATTGTACCATGCGTATTTCCGATCTGC
>DAOWFB010000093.1 GCA_030638205.1 Thalassospiraceae bacterium | reverse complement strand
TTCGCCTAAGAATTTTTGCCGCAATTCTTGTTCGTCTGTGCCCGGCGGGCCATTGTCGGCCATGCCTTTGAGGGCACCCATTAGGTGTTTGCGGTCAATTATTTTGCGAGGATTTTTTATTTTAGCCATGGGGCCAGACTAATGCGGTTTTAGCCCCAAAGTTTAGGGAAAAATCAGCTTGGCCTAAGGGCAATTGAGCACTAGATTCACTTAAAACATCACATAAACCTTATAAAAAAGAGCCTCCCCCAAAATGAGCGATAAAAACAACAAAGTTACCGACCAGGAAGCCTTGGCATTTCATGCGGAAGGCCGCCCGGGGAAAATCGAAATTCGTGCGACCAAACCACTGACCAGCCAACGCGACCTGTCGCTGGCATATTCCCCCGGTGTGGCGGCACCTTGTCTTGAAATTGAGCGCGATAATACCCTGGCCTATGACTATACCGCCAAGGGAAATTTAATCGCCGTGATTTCAAACGGCACTGCGGTATTGGGGCTTGGCAATCTTGGGGCGCAGGCATCCAAACCGGTAATGGAAGGCAAGGCAGTTTTATTTAAACGCTTTGCTGATATTGATGGAATAGATATCGAAGTCGACACAACCGATGTGGACGAATTTGTAAACGCGGTTCGTTACCTTGGCCCCAGTTTTGGCGGCATCAACCTAGAAGATATCGCAGCACCAGAATGCTTTATTATTGAACAGCGCTTGCGCGAGCTAATGGACATTCCGGTTTTTCATGACGACCAACACGGCACCGCAATAATTACCGCGGCCGGTCTTATAAATGCCTGTCATCTGACAGATCGCGATTTAGGTGAAATAAAAATTGTCGCCAATGGCGCCGGGGCCGCGTCCATTGCCTGTGTTGAATTAATAAAAGCAATGGGCGTAAAGCACGACAACGTAATTATGTGCGATAGCAAAGGCGTAATTTACCAAGGCCGCGAAGATGGCATGAACCAATGGAAATCTGCCCATGCAGTTGCTACCGATGCCCGCACCTTGGACGACGCTATGGTTGGCGCCGATGTGTTTTTAGGGCTTTCGGTCAAAGACGCAGTTACCCAAGACATGGTGGCATCCATGGCCGACAAACCAATTATTTTTGCCATGGCCAATCCTGATCCGGAAATAACCCCTGACGATGTAAAGGCAGTACGCAGTGACGCTATTATTGCCACCGGGCGTTCGGATTATCCCAATCAGGTAAACAACGTTTTAGGGTTTCCCTATATTTTTCGTGGTGCATTAGACGTTCGTGCCACCACCATTAATGAAGAAATGAAAGTAGCGGCTGCAACCGCCATTGCCGAACTGGCCCGCGAAGACGTGCCCGACGAAGTTGACATGGCCTATTCCGACAAGCACCTGCGCTATGGCTCTGAATATATAATTCCGGCCCCGTTTGACCCTAGGCTTATTTCATTTGTGCCGCCCGCAGTAGCCATTGCAGCAATGGATTCAGGCGTTGCGCAAAGGCCAATTATTGATATGGCGGCATATAAAAATGAACTTTCCGCCCGCCTTGATCCAACCGCGCCTTCGCTACAAGCAATATTTGAAAACATAACATTACACCCCCGCAAAGTGGTTTTTGCCGAAGGCGAAGAAGAAAAATCCATCCGTGCGGCAGTTGCATTTTTTAACGCCGGTTATGGTTATCCCATATTGGTTGGACGCGAAGATGAAATTCACGCCAAATTGCGCGAGCTGGGCTTGCCCGTGCTTGATGGTGTTAAAATTACCAACGCAAAACTTTCCGACGCCGATGAGCGATATACCGACATGCTTTACGAACGCCAACAACGAAGCGGGCTTTTGTTTCGTGACTGCCAACGTTTGGTAAACCAAAACCGCAATGTGTTTGCTGCATCAATGATTGCCCAAGGCGACGCCGATGCAATGGTAACCGGGCTAACCCGTAACTATAACGTAGCACTAACCGATGTGAGCAAAGTGATGGACCCGTTGGATGGTGAATTATTATTTGGTCTAACCATGTTAGTGGCCGAAGGACAAACAATATTTATGGCAGACACCGCCGTTCATGTGGCCCCCACGGCGAAAGAGCTTGCGCAAATTGCGGTGCAATCAGCGGCCCAAGTAAGACGCATGGGACAAGACCCGCGCGTCGCGCTTATTTCATTTTCAAACTTTGGCAACCCAATGCCAGAACGAACCGAGGCAATGCGTGGTGCGGTAAAAATACTAGATGAAATGGAAGCATCATTTGAATACGAAGGCGAGATGAGCGTAGACGTTGCACTTGATTACGAATTACAAAAACGTGCCTATCCATTTAGCCGTCTTTCGGGTGCTGCCAATATTTTGGTGATGCCTGGCCTAAACGCCGCATCAGTCGCCCCGGGACTAATGCAACAATTGGGTAGCGGCACAGTTATTGGCCCGCTGTTAGTTGGGCTTTCACGTCCGGTACAAATTGTGCCCATGGGTTCCACGGTTTCAGACATCGTTAATATGGCGGCCATGGCCGTTCATGATGCGCTTTAGGTTTGGCTAAATAGTGCATTTTTGCCACACTTTCTAAGGTTTTTTCTAATCTCCCAAATTAGTCCAAAATAATGGTTGCAATAGGATGCAAAATTGACGAAAAGGCCGGGGTAAAAAAGAGAAACAGATAGAAGGAACGGTTCAATATGGAACCTAATGAATACAAGCCTAAAACCGGGCTTGATAAAGATCTCAAAAAAATATCTCACGTAGAATCAGCAGTCCTAACCCAGGGTCAAAGTATGGCCCGTATC
>DAOWFB010000080.1 GCA_030638205.1 Thalassospiraceae bacterium | reverse complement strand
GGATAAACCCCACTAAACAAGGGATTTTAACAAAACCTTGAAGTCATCCGGTATGTCGCTGCGGGCCAAGGCATAGGCCACATTGGCGGCGACGAATCCGGCCTTTGAGCCACAATCAAATCTTTGGCCGGTAAATCTTAAGCCCCTGAAATCAACCCGGCCTATGGTGGTGGCAATGGCATCGGTCAGCTGTATTTCATTCCCCGCCCCTTTTTCTCCACGCTCAAGGTGTTCTAGCACCTCAGGGCCCAGAATATATCTTCCTATAACCGAAAGGGTTGACGGGGCATCTTCCGGGTTTGGTTTTTCAACCAATCCACGGGCGCTGGCTATGCGCCCATCGTCCTCATCAACATCTAAAATGCCGTATTTGTTGGTTTGATCACGGGGCACATCTTCAACTGCAACTATATTGCCGCCGTATTTATTGAATGCATCAACCATCTGCCACATACACCCCGGTTCCGCCTGAACCAAATCATCGGGCAACATCACCGCAAACGGGCCATCATTAATAAAATCGCGCGCGCACCAAACCGCATGGCCAAGGCCAAGTGGCTCATCCTGAGTTACAAAATTAATTGAGGTTATTCCTTTTGAGGTGCCGGTTACTAATTCCAGCTCCTGCGACTTGCCGCGTGTTTTTAGTATTTTTTCCAAAACTGGAGAAGATCCAAAATGGGCTTCAAGTAGCGAACGATTATGGCTACCCACCACAAAAACAAAATTACTAATTCCAGCGGCAACCGCCTCATCAATTGCATATTGAATAAGCGGCCTATCAACGATAGGCAGCATTTCCTTGGGTATGGCCTTGGTGGCTGGCAAAAAACGGGTGCCAATTCCGGCAACGGGCAGAACTGCTGTTTTTATTGCTGATGTTGCTGATGTCACTAATGTCATGGGTTCATTTCTGCCATATATGCCCTCAAGCGGCAAGTTAGGCACCTAGTCGGCACCAACCGCATCAACCAGAGCGCGGACTTCGTTACGCGCCGCAATATGGCTCATGGCCAGACCTTTAAAACCGCTCACCTTTTTTATCTCGACAACATCCATCAGGGTCAGGCCTTGCAAGAATAGCTCGCGAAATATTACCCGTTCCGAAAAACCCATGACTTGGCGAAAGCCAATTCGGGTTGATAGCTCATCCAGCGCCGCTTCGACCTTTTTTTTGTTTTGTGCTTCGGTGTGGCCAATGCGGTTGCGCATTACTATCCAGTCAATGGAACCGCCATCACGCGATGCCCTGCGCAATTTTTGGCTCCAGACCATTTCGGCGTAATGACTTGGCCGTTCTACCTTGCCCGTTTCGCTATCGATGCGCGCCAACACGTCAAGGTCTATAAAGCTATCGTTAAGCGGGGTTATTAAAATATCGGCAAAAGAATGCGCCATGCGTGAAAGCGGACTATCAGAACCGGGGGAATCAAAAATTACAACATCCACATCTTCTGCCGCCTTATCAATTTTTTCCTGAATAAGCTTTTCTAATTCCGGCTCATCCCCCGACACATCTTCGGGGGAAATGCCCATCATAAGTGGGTTGGGTAATTCAATTTCGTTTTGTTTTGAATAGGCCAGTCGATTCTCAAAATAACGGCTTATGGTGCCCTGCCTTGCATCAAGGTCTATGCAGGCAACTTTAAGCCCGCCCCGCAGCATGCTAACGGCCAAATGCATTACGGTGGTAGATTTACCACTGCCGCCCTTTTCATTGCCGACCACAATTCGGCGCACTTTGTGTTGTTTACTATTCATGGATAAATGGGTAGGCATATTAAGGGGAAAACGCAAACATTTCCGTTGTTTGGGCAAACTTTTAGGCGAGCTGGCGGGTTATGGTTGAAAAAATAGATGTAGCCGTTATTGGCGCCGGCGTTGTCGGCCTTGCCATTGCTGCCAAGTTCGCAGAATCCGGGCGCGACGTGGTGGTGCTTGAAAGCTGTGATGCCATCGGCACCCCCACATCTTCTCGAAATTCCGAAGTCGTTCACGCGGGAATTTACTATCCGCCACGCAGCCTAAAGGCCGAGCTATGCGTTCAGGGTCGCGAGATGCTTTATAAATATTGCCAAAGCCACGGAATAAATCACAAAAAAGCCGGTAAGCTTATTGTTGCAATCGATGATGCAGAAATTCCCGACCTTGAGAAACTTTACCAAAAGGGAATTGAAAACGGTGTTTTAGACCTTGAGATATTAAACGGTGATGAATTAAAGAAAATGGAGCCGGAACTAAATGCGGTTCGCGCCATACACTCGCCATCGACAGGTCTGGTTGATAGCCACGCGCTTATGCTTGCGCTGCAAGGTGACTTAGAAAATGCAGGCGGGGAGAACGCAGGCGGGGTGGTTGCCCTTAAAAGCCCGGTAATCGGCGGACGGATTGAAAAAGACGGGGTGGTTTTATCCATTGGCGGTAGCGAACCTATGGATATGGTTTGCAACACGGTTATCAATTCGGGCGGGCACGGGTCATGGGATGTTGCCAAAAGCATTGATGGAATAAATAAAAAAACCATACCGCCCCACCACATGGCCAAGGGTAATTATTTTTTACTCCAAGGGCGGGTGCCATTTTCGCATTTGATATATCCATTGCCAGGCAAAGCCAGCCTTGGCATTCATTATACCCTCGACCTTGGCGGTCAGGGGCGTTTCGGCCCCGATGTTGAGTGGATTGATAATATGGATTACAGCGTTGATCCGGCGCGGGCCGATATATTTTATGCCTCCATCAAAAATTACTGGCCAAACATTCCGGACGGCAGCCTTGTTCCCGGATATTCAGGCATAAGACCCAAGGTTCAGGCCCAAGGCGAGCGGCCCCAAGATTTTATTATTGAAACAGAAGCCGGGGGCAATTTTATAAACCTGTATGGAATCGAATCGCCGGGGCTTACGTCGTGCCTTGCCATCGCTAAAAAAGTGTTTGAGATGGCCAGCTAAATTACCGGATAAAAGCCCGGAATACCTTGGATTCATGAGATTATGGGGGGTTATGGGCGGTTATGACATACGGGGAATACACCAAAGCAGAAATGGGTTAAAAGAAACCTCATGAACACATTATGCCCCACAATCAAATCCATCGTTGCGGCCGCCCTTATGGTTTTTGGTTTGCTATCGCCAAACCTAAGCCATGCCCAACAAGCGGGTAACGCAACAGCAAAAAATGGTGCATTGATAGATTTCCGCGAAGAGCTTCGCCAGTTTGTAATAAACATCGGTAAATTTGCCCGCAAGGGAAACCCTGATTTTAAAATCATTGCCGAAGATGCCTTGGGGCTTGTGGTAAAAGCAGACCCCGAAGACGACACACGTCTTTTTCCGGCAAAAACATTTATTGTAAATATTGATGGGGTTTTACAGCGCGAGGTTTCGACCCTTGTCAGCAAGAAACAAGTTAGCGAAGAATCTATTCAGATAAAAGATGAGGCAATTTCTATTGCGGCTAAAGCTGGCCTAAACGTGCTTGCGCTTGATTTTGCCCAAGACAAAGAAGGTGCGGCCAGCGCATATTCAGCAAATGCCCAGCGGGGTATTGTTCCATTCGTTGCTGAAAGCCAAAACCTTTCATCAATACCGCCTTACCCTAGCCCTGTTTTTAATACTAATTCCGAAAGCGTTGTTGCGCTTAAAGATGTAAAAAACTTTTTATACCTTGAAAACACCCAAGGGTTTGGCTCGACCGGCGATTACATTAACCGCCTACGCAACACCGATTATGACGCTATAATTATAGGCGTTTATCATGGCAGAAACCCGCTTAGCGCAAATGACGTAAGGCTATTAAAATACAAAAAAACAGGCGGCAGGCGCTTGGTCTTTGCAGCCATGGACATAACCACCGCAGCCAGCTCGCTTTATTATTGGCAACAAGGTTGGAAACAGGGGACACCCCAATTTATGGATATGTCGCTGCGCAATGACCCGGACCGTCATCGCACCCATTACTGGGATGCGGGATGGCAATCCATAATTTATGGGGACGCAAATTCATATATCGCGGGAATAGTTACGTTAGGGTTTGACGGGGTTGTAATGCAGGGCCTCAATGGTTGGCGTTATTATGAAACCGGAGAAACCGAAGAAGAGCAAGACGCCATTCAATGATATGCGAATAATCTGCAAATAAAACAAAAGCGCTAATAACAATCAGGCTGGAGCCGAAACCACACGCTCAATAACAAACCCTTCTTCTGGCGGATAGCGATTTGCCATTTTTGTTCGCGCTTCAAGCTCATCCTCTGCCACCACATCTTGGGTATGGGTATCAGCCCATTGATCATCAAAAAAACAATGGCTCTCGTTTTCCTTGACCAAGGCACGCACAATTTTGTTATAAATTGATACCAGGTAAACCTGACCAACAGAATTTGGCTCTATCATCAACTCTCTCCCTCATAACCCATAGCGCTGGCCCATAACACCGGGACAGACAGCCCCCAATTACCGCAATGTCTTAATTCTTGCTGGCAAAACATTAATAAAACTTTACGTCAGGATATAAGATTGTGGCAATCACCGATTCGGACTAGAAAACCCCGGCCTTTAGGGCCTCCGCCGCGAAGCATCGATAGATGTGTGCGGCATTAAAAAAAGCCCCAAAGGCTGTTACCTTTGGGGCTTTAATTATGGTGGCCAACCGCGAAGCGGGCCAAAGCCCGCATGCGGAATAATTAAGGTGCCAAACAAAAAAACCCAGACCTTTAGGGTCTGGGTTTTTATGGTGGGCACTATTGGATTCGAACCAATGACCGTCCGATTAAAAGTCGGATGCTCTACCAACTGAGCTAAGTGCCCTTAATATCTTTTAGGGGGGATTCCCCTTGGAAGTAAGCGCCGGGAACTTAAAAGCTGGCTGCCCCCGGGTCAATGGCCTATTTCAGGTGATTGGCATAATAATGGCCTGATTAATCATATGTCCTATTCGGCGAATTTGCCTTTCAGCCGTTCGGCCACCGCCGGAGAGACAAAATGCCTTATATCGCCGCCCAAGCCCCCTATTTCCTTTACAAAGCGCGATGATATGAACTGGTGGCGGTCTGAGGCCATAAGAAACACGGTTTCTATGTCTGGGTTCAGGCGCGAGTTCATTCCAGCCATCTGAAATTCATATTCAAAATCCGAAACCGCACGAAGTCCGCGAATAATAACCTGAGCCCCCGCATCGCCGACAAAATCCATCAAAAGGTTATCAAACGGTCTAACCGTGATATTTTGCCCCCCAAGCGCGGTCACATCTTTCTTGACCATATCAACCCGTTCATCGAGGGTAAAAAGTGGATCCTTGCCAGCGTTAACCGCCACAGCAACTATTAGGTTATCAACCACCCGTGTTGCGCGTGAAATTATATCCATGTGGCCATTGGTGGCGGGGTCAAAGGTACCGGGATACACCCCGGTTCTGGGTTGAATGGCAGCCATGTTATTCCTGCTTAGGGCTGTCGCCCCCTTCATCTTCTTCTGTCTCATCGTCTTCGGTTAGGCGACTAACGGAAACTACGTTTTCGCCCTTGGATGTCTTGAACAATGTTACGCCCTGCGTGGTGCGTCCGGCAATGCGAATATCTACAACCGTGGTACGGATAAGCTGACCACCATCGGTAACCATTATTAGCTGATCGGTGCTGGTCACCGGGAATGAAGCAATTACATTGCCGTTGCGTTTAGATGTTTCAATGTTGGTTATGCCCTGCCCGCCACGTCCGGCAATGCGGTATTCGTAAGCCGATGTGCGCTTGCCATAACCGTTAACGGTGACGGTAAGAATGAATTCTTCCATGCCTTCCATTTCGTCAAAGCGTTCTTGGCCAAGGTCTGTCACAACCGGATCGGTTACAAGCTCGCCCTCACCTTCGCCCTCACCCCGGGCAACGCGCCTGCGGGCACTTTGCAGTTTGAGATAAGCATCGCGTTCTTCTGTTTTGAAATCAACATGACGAACGATAGACATGGAAATAACTTCGTCCTTGGCTTTTAATTTAATGCCGCGCACCCCGGTTGAGGTTCGCCCCGAAAATACCCTGACATCGGTAACGGGGAAACGGATTGATTTACCCCCACTGGCAGCCAACAACACATCATCGTCTTCGGTTGCCACCTGAACGCTAATCAGGCCATCGCCATCGTTAAGTTTCATGGCGATTTTGCCATTTGCTTTTATGGATTCAAAATCTGAAAGCCGGTTGCGCCGGATATTTCCACTGGATGTGGCAAAAATAACAAACATATCCTTCCATGCTTTCTCGTCTTCGGGCATGGGCATTAATGTTGTTATTGTTTCGCCTTGTTCCAGCGGCAAAATATTTATCATTGCTTGGCCGCGCGCAGTCGGGCTGGCAAGGGGTAATTTATAAACCTTTAGCTTGTATGCAATCCCGGTGCTGGAAAAGAAAAGAACCGGGGTGTGGGTGTTAACCACAAATACCTGTGAAACAAAATCTTCATCGCGTGTGCTCATGCCCGAACGGCCCTTGCCGCCACGGCGTTGGGCGCGGTACGAAGATAGCGGAACCCGTTTTATATAACCGGTGTTAGAAACCGTAACCACCATGTCTTCGCGTTGGATAAGGTCTTCGATGTCGTGTTCAAATTCGTTTTCTTCCATGGTCGTGCGCCGTGGGGTAGCGAATTTTTCTTTCATTTCGGTCAATTCAGAGCGCAAAATAGAAAATAACTTTTCGCGCGAGCCGAGTATTTCCAAGTGGCCTTTTATTTCTTCGCCAAGCTCGGTTAAATCGCCAGCGATTTTATCGCGCTCAAGCCCGGTTAGGCGATGGAGACGCAGTTCCAAAATGGCGCGGGCTTGGGCTTCGGAAAGGATGTATTTACCCTCAACCACACTACGGCCCGGCTCGTCAATTAGTTCGATAAGCGAACGCACGTCTTCGGCAGGCCACGATTTGGCCATTAATTTTTCTCGTGCGGTGGCTGGGTCCGGTGCCTTGCGTATAAGGGCGATTACATCATCAATGTTGGCAACGGCTATGGCCAAGCCAACCAACAAATGGGCTTTGTCTCTTGCTTTGCCCAGTTGAAAAACAGTACGCCTGCGAATTACTTCTTCGCGGAAATCAACAAACGCCCGAAGTATTTCCTTCAGGTTCATTTGTTGCGGGCGGCCACCGTTAAGAGCCAGCATATTAACGCCAAATGATGTTTGCAGTGGTGTGAATTTATAAAGTTGGTTGAGCACAACTTCGACCATGGCGTCTTTTTTAACTTCGACCACAACGCGTACGCCATTGCGATCAGACTCGTCACGTATATCGGCTATGCCTTCTATTTTTTTATCGCGCGCGCATTCGGCCATTGTTTCGACCATGCGGGCTTTGTTCACCTGATAGGGAACTTCGGAAATAATAATTGCATCACGGCCTTTGTTGCCGGTTTCAAATGATGTGCGCCCGCGCATAACAACCGAGCCACGGCCCGTATGAAATGCCGAAATTACGCCTTGCTTGCCAAGGATAATTCCCCCGGTGGGGAAATCCGGTGCAAGCATGTGTTCCATCAAACCATTAATATCTATGTCGGGGTCGTCCATCAGGGCGAAACAGGCGTCTATTACCTCACCCAGATTGTGCGGCGGAATATTTGTCGCCATGCCAACCGCAATACCGCCTGCGCCATTGACCAAAAGATTGGGAATGCGGGACGGCAGAACTTTTGGTTCTTTTGAGCTGTCGTCATAATTGGGCTGAAAATCGACCGTATCTTTGTCAATATCGTCAATCAGGGCATGGGCTGCCTTGGCCATGCGGGCCTCGGTATAGCGCATGGCAGCGGCCCTGTCGCCGTCCATGGAGCCAAAGTTACCCTGCCCGTCAATTAACGGCAAACGCAGAGAGAAGCTCTGGGCCATACGTACCATGGCATCATAAATGGCGCTATCACCGTGCGGGTGATATTTACCCATAACATCACCAACGATGCGGGCGGATTTTTTGAAGGGTTTGCCTGCATCGTAGCCGTTTTCGTTCATGGCATAGATGATGCGACGATGAACTGGCTTGAGGCCGTCACGCACGTCGGGAAGGGCCCTGCTGACGATTACGCTCATGGCATAATCGAGGTAGGAGTTCCTCATTTCGTCTTCGATAGCTACCGATTCAACATCGGGGCTTGCCGGTGGCGGCGGGGAGGCTTCGGTTGTCAAGAAAAACCCTGTTTTATCAATGAGTTATGTAGTGGCCCGATTAAGACTATGGGGGCCGGATTTGTTTATTATTTAGTGGTCAGAATGTAGCATTTTGACCGCCCAATAGACAACATTATAGTGACCTTTTTTTGCTTAATTTTGCTTTTTATATCAATAGTTTATGTGGTGTTTTTTGGGGCAAAAAACAGCCTGTGGACAGTAGCAATCCGGGCGTGGTTTTTAGGCAAAAAATAACCCCCAAACCGTGGAAAGTTCGGGGGTTATTTATTTAAAAAACTATTTTAGGCATTACCTAGAACGGAATCTCGTCATCTAACCCGCCACCGGGGGCAGAGAAATCATCACCGCCGCCAGAGCCACCACTAGCGCCACCAGCAGCACCGCCACTAGCGCCGCCTGATGACTGGCCAGAGAAGCCGCCGCCTCCGCCTTCGGAACCGCCACCGCTACGGCCATCAAGCATGGTCATAACGCTGTTAAAGCCCTGAAGGACCACTTCGGTTGAATATTTATCAACTCCGTCCTTATCGGTCCATTTACGGGTTTGAAGCGCACCTTCAATATAAATCTTGGAACCTTTGCGCAGGTATTGCTCAGAAATATTGGCAAGGCCTTCGTTAAAAATAACAACCCGGTGCCATTCGGTCTTTTCCTTGCGTTCACCGGTGTTTTTGTCTTTCCACGAATCAGACGTGGCCAAGCTTAGGGTTACAATTTTTTTATTGTCCTGAGTAAACCGTACCTCTGGGTCGCGCCCCAGATTGCCTACCAAAATTACCTTATTAACACTTCCTGCCATGAGTTGGCCCCTATCCTGATTGTGGGAATCGATTATTGCTTGGCGCCCATTGTGGCCGAAAATGTGGAGTATGCAAGGTGCAGAAGATGTGGATATCTAGGAGTTCAAAGCAGGCCCAGTTCGCCCAGATCGGCGGCCAAATCATCAGGTATCTCAACCCCACCCGCGCTCGCGTCTTTTGGTGCCTTATCGGCTTCTAAGTATCTCCAGCCCTGAAAAGCACGGTGCTTGCGGGGCGATGTGGGAACAATATCCGGATCAAGAACCAAAGCGCATTTGGGCTTTGGTATACGCCCGGGCTTGGCATCACTGGCATCAAGCGGAACCTCATCCATGGCAATGATATTTTGACGCGCCCTTACAAATCCCTTTATGACCCAATAAATGGAGCCGCCATCCAGCAATTCGTCCTCGCGTTTGGGGCGTTGCCGGGTAATGTGGCGAGGGCTTGATTTATTGTTGGCCCATTTTTTTTGTGCCTTGGCTTGCTTGACTCGCTCTTTTTGCAATTGGGCCAAATGGGCAACATCTTCAACGCCAACGGCAAGCTTTATTAAATTTAATTTCATTAATCCAATGCCATATCAGGGTTTTCAACATGCTCAGCCTCTTCAACTCGTCGTTCCGACCCATGAAATCTTTCACTATCATGTCGCCTACGGTCAGGGCCAAAGAAACTATTGGCCCGAACAAATGGTCTGGGGTGTTCAAAAATAGAATGAAGCCTTAATTCCAATATTTTGGCCGAAACCGGCTTGGCCAAATATTCGTTTGCCCCTGCGTCGCGTGCAGCCACTATTTCACCAACTTCGGCACGGCCTGAAATAACAATAACCGCAATATGCGGGTCTAGGCCATCTTCGCCAGCGCGAATTTGTTTTGTCATTTCAATTGCATTTATGGGTTTCATAGAAGAATCAGCAATTACAACATCGGGGGGAAAATCGCGCATATGCGAAAGAGCCTCTTCGCCATCTTTGGCTTCTACTACTTCGGCCACGCCGATGCCGCGAATAAGTATATCGCGGACAATTTCACGTAACTGAGAATAAGGATCAACCACCATTACCCTTAATGAGGATAAGTTGTTTTCGTCCATAAGGTTTCATCCTATACAAAGATGGTTAGGGGCCGCCTATTACATGTAATAATTAATTATATCAGCAACCACGTGCCAAGGCCAAGAAAGACCATAAACCCGATAACATCGGTAACCGTTGTAAGGAAAACGCTGGATGCAATGGCCGGATCAACGCCAACTTTTTCCAAAAATAGCGGAATAGAAGCGCCCGCCAAGCCGGCAACCACAAGGTTTATTACCATCGCCATGGCAATAACCGCGCCTAGCATGGGAATGTCAAACCACAGCCACGCCACCAGCCCCATCAAGGCTGCAAATAAAATTCCGTTTATGGCACCGACCATGGATTCCTTGCCGACCTGACGCATTGCGTTTGCCGTGGTGATTTCTTTGGTCGCAAGGGCGCGAACCACAACTGTTAGCGTTTGGGTTCCCGCATTACCGCCCATGGATGCAACTATTGGCATCAGCACCGCCAAGGCAACAATTTGTTCAATGGATGCCTGAAAAAACCCAATAACCAATGATGCCGCTATGGCGGTGATAAGATTTACAAACAGCCACGAAAAACGTGAACGGGTGGTATCAATGGCGGCGGAATAAAGATCATCTTCACGCACGCCACCCATACGCATGATATCTTCTTCGGCCTCTTCATCGATAACATCAACAACATCATCAATGGTTATAATACCAACTAGGCGACCAACTTCATCCACCACCGATGCCGATACCAAATCACGCCTACGAAACAGATGGGCTACCTCTTCTTGATCCATAGTCGCGGGAACAAGTTTAATTTCATCAGACATTATATCGGTTATGTTGATTGGGCGTTTGGCGCTTAAAAGTACACTAAGCGGTACTCTTCCAACTGGAAAATATTTGGGATCAACCACAATTATTTCATAAAATAATCCCGGTACCGCCCATTCTTCTTGTTCGGCGCTTTCACGCATGAAATCGATTGTTTCACCAACCGTCCAAAATTGCGGCACGGTCATTACTTCGCGCTGCATCAAACGCCCGGCGCTATCTTCTGGGTAAGAAAGTGATTGTTCGATTAATGCGCGGTCGGCCTCTGGAATTGCTTCGAGAACTTGCTGTTGTTCGTCCTCATGCATTTCTTCGATAACGTTTACCGCATCATCGGTATCAAGTTCGGCCAGTGCTTCGGCAACATTATCAAGGCCGATATGTTCGATTACTTCATCACGAACGGTTTCATCAATTTCGGCTAGAAATTCTGGATCAAGAATATCTTGGGCATACTCAAGCAACAGACGGCGTTGTTCGGCGTTAAGCTGTTCCAGCAAATCGGCGGCATCGGAATAATGCAATGGCGCAACAATTTCGCGCACGGCATTTATATTTTCGGAATCAAGGGCGGCAATTATATCGCCCACCACCGAAACTTCGAAGCCAACCCGGTTTTCGGCTTCACCCATTTCTGGCTCTGGTGTTTCCAGCTCTGGAGTTTTCAATTCTTTGTCTGTCATGGTGTGATACCTAAACTTTTCCTGTGCCAGCAGAGATTACATGAAAAAGGGCCCGCGGCGTATAAAATGCTGCGAGCCCTCTTAAAATGGGTATGGAATTTGGTGCGGTCGAGAAGACTCGAACTTCCACGGGATTAACTCCCACAGCGACCTCAACGCTGCGCGTCTACCAGTTCCGCCACGACCGCATATATACCAAACCCGGCAACGATTATGAGGTAAAAAGCCAACCGTTGCCTGTGGGGGGAATACCAAATAGTTTAGGAG
>DAOWFB010000042.1 GCA_030638205.1 Thalassospiraceae bacterium | reverse complement strand
GTGCAATATCAGACGCCATCATGGCAGTTTTGCCCGCCATAAAATCCATCACCCGTTTTCTTGCAGGCGTAACACGCACCGCTCGCTCTACTCCTCGAGCAGATATAAAGCCTGCCCGCTCTACTTCTCGGGCCAATATAAAGCCCCTTATGGGCTTTGGTTTTTCAAATGCATCTGGAACATTAAAAACCATTTTCAATACTGCACCGGGGCCGGCCATATTATATTTGGCGACCCATTCAATAAAGGTTCGCATGTCACCCCCCACGGGCGGATGGGCGATCTTTTCCCCGACGGTTTTCAATTTTGCTTTGGCAACCCCGCCCTTGCCCGGGCCCCAGACCACGCCCAAAAGGGTGCGACCTCCAAAAGGGACGCGGACGATGTCCCCCGGGGAAAGCGCCATACCAGCGGGCGCTAAATAATCGTAAAAACCGCCGCTATCGCCAGCCGTGAAGGTAACTGGCACGAGCACGCTTATTTCGTGTTGACCCGGGTCATGTTGATTTATGTTATTTGCCATGCTTTTTCGCCCACATGTCCATTTTTGGCCCTGTTTTACCCCAGTTTTGCACATGATGGCCCGATTCGCCCAATAATAGGCAATTTTGTAGCCAATGAAGTAAAGCATTAACGAAAGTACACCTAAGATGGTGGCTTGAATTTAAAGATTCGCAATAACGAGGGTCGCCATGAGCATAGACAACCAAAAACACAAAAATCCAATCCCTAAATGGGGCGATGACGAAATAGGTGAATACCTGTTGGAAAATCCGGATTTCTTTTCCCGCAATCCTGATGTGCTAGTCAACATGGCTACCCCTGGACGCTATGAAACAACACCCGAAGGAGTTGTTGATTTCCAACAGGTAATGCTTGACCGCCTAAAAGGCGAGATTGAAAACCTTACCGCCTGCACCCAAGATGTAATCGAAACCAGCCGCAATAATATGAGCTACCAAACCCGCACCCATGCTGCGGTGCTGGCGCTAATGTCGGCCGGTGATGAAATGACGCTGGCCCGCATAATAACCGATGACCTGCCATTATTGTTAGATGTTGATGTTGTCGCTTATGGTTTTGAACGTGACGAGCTAACAAGACCGCAGTTGTTGGCCCTGCCCGGTGTGCGTGCCTATTCCAGCGGATATGTCGATGACTGTCTGGGCGAAGGAATTGAAGTTCAACTGATGCGTGATGTATTAGATGACGGTACAATATTTGGCGAAGCAGCCCCGCTAGTCAGATCGGCAGGCGTAGCAAGAATTCGTCAAGGTGCAAGCACCCCAACCGGAATGTTTGCACTAGGGTCACGTACGGGCGGTGCTTTTAATTCGGGACAAGGAACCGAGCTTTTAAACTTCCTTGCCCGTGTTGTCGAAAAGATGTTCCACCGATGCCTAGAAAACCGAAAACAACCAAACAAACAATAAGCAGCCAAATAAATAAAGTTGAATTTCTGGCTGAGCCTGCATTAAACAGTGCGCTTGGGGCTTGGCTTGACTGGCTTAGGCATGAACGCCGTGCGGCTGACAACACGGTTGTATCTTATGTTCATGACACAGAAGGTTTTTTACAATTCCTTTCAGGCCATCTTGGTTTTACTCCCGGCACCAAAGATCTGGAGCGTTTAAAGCCTGCTGACTTTCGCGCCTTTCTTGCATCTGAGGGAAATTCGGGGAAAAGCAAAACTACTATCGCCCGCAAAATGTCTACATTAAGAACCCTGTTTAGATATTTTGAGCGAGGCGACATTCTTTCCAATGCCGCCATTGGCGCGGTTAGGACGCCCCGGGTTCCCAAATCAATTCCCAAAGCACTAAGCGTTGAAGAGGCATTAGAAATGGTTGAGTGCGCCGATGTTTTTGCCACCGAGCCTTGGGTGGGGAAACGTGACCGCGCACTATTGATGTTGCTTTACGGTTGCGGGCTACGCATCGGCGAGGCGCTTTCGCTCAATGTTGGCGACTTCCCCGTTGAAGGCGACACAATGATTGTTACCGGCAAGGGCAACAAGCAACGGGTGGTTCCAATATTGCCGGCGGTTGCTAAATCTGTGGCCAAATATGTTAAATCATCGCCATTTCCCATGAAGCCCACATCGCCACTTTTTCTAGGTGTACGCGGGGGGCGTTTAAGCTCGGGCGTGGCTCAGGCAACGGTGCGTAATTTAAGGGGATTTCTGGGCCTTCCCGATACCGCCACCCCCCACGCGCTGCGCCACAGCTTTGCCACCCACCTGCTTTCCGGCGGTGGCGACCTTAGAACCATTCAAGAACTGTTGGGGCACGCATCGCTTTCCACAACCCAGCGTTACACCGATGTGGATGAAGCCCGGCTGCAGGCGGTTTACAATCGCACCCATCCCCGGGCACGCAGACAGAAATAATCTTCTATCCTACTGTAATAAAAAAGATTTTTTATAATGTCGGCCAATGTGCGGTGCCAAATATTAAGGCGTTAATCTCCGCCATAAACCCCGTGTGGCCGTATGATACTACCTTAAAATAGCATTTTTCTAATATAACGAGCAGACAAAAATCATAAATCACATCAACTTGGGGAGGAATTTAAAAGATGTATTTCAATAAAATCACGGCCCTTGCGCTGGGCGCACTAGCGTTTGTTGGCATAAACTCTGCTGCCCTTGAGGCCAAGGCAGACGACCACCCGATGAAGCCTTTTGTTCTTGCTTCTAACGGTGCGGGCGACATGACATCTACCGTTGCCGATGTAACGGCAAAATTAACCGATGCCGGATTTACCATTGCAGGCACCTACACACCCTATCCAGCCGCAACCATAATCGCGGTTACCAGCATGGCACAAAGAGCAGCCGCAGCCCGCAGCGATATGGGTGGTTTTGGCGCAATTGGAAGAGTTTCGGTTACCGACATGGGTGGCAAGATACAGGTTTCCTACACCAACCCTGCATACATGGCGGCTGCCTACCGCATGGATAACGACCTTGCCAGCACCACAAAGAAACTTAAAAAAGCACTTGGCGGTGGAAAGGAATTTGGTCTGGACAAGGGCAAAACAGCAGCCCAACTAAACAAATTTCATTACATGATAATGATGCCTTATTTTGATGAGGCCAACCTTTTGGGCTGTGCTGGTAGCCACAAAAAAATGGTAAAACGAGTTGAAAACAACCTAGCCAAGGGCATGAGCGGGCTTACTCAGGTTTATAAAGTTAACATTCTCGGCAAAAAAGAGGTTGTATTTGGCGTTGCATCCAAAGGTGCCGACAAATTACAAAATGATGATTTCATCATGAGCGAAATCGATTTCAAAGATATACGCTCAACCGCGCACCTGCCGCATGAAATATTGGTTTCCGGCGATAAGGCCTATGCCCTTTCATTGCGTTTCCGCATTGCCATGAACTTCCCCGATCTTTCTATGATGGGATCAAACAGCTTCATGAACATAATGGGCAGCCCGCCTGCGTTTCAAAAAGCCGTTACCAAAGTTTCCGGTGGTGAGTTTAAAGGACAAGACAACCAGGCTAAGTGCTCATAAATTGCACATAAGCCTTAAATAATAAAAACCCCCGGATGTTTTTCATCTGGGGGTTTTTGTTTTACCGATTAAATTCTTATATATGCCCTCTTAGATATGAATGGCGCGGCCAATGGCTGCCAATGCTGCTTCTTTTACTGCCTCGGCTGTACCGGGGTGGGCATGGCAGGTTCTGGCAACGTCTTCGGCCGCACCCTCAAATTCCATTGCAAGCACAACCTCTTGCACCAATTCGCCAGCACCGGGGCCGATTATATGGCAACCCAATACCCGGTCGGTATCGGCGTCTGCCAATATTTTTACAAAACCTTCAGCGTCGGCATTGGCCCGCGCCCGCGCGTTGGCCGAAAAGGGAAATTTACCAACAGTGTAATTTACCCCTTCGTCTTTTAGGTTTTCTTCGGTTTTGCCAAGTGCGGCAATTTCCGGGTGGGTGTAAACCACGCCGGGAATAGCGCCATAATTTACGTGGCCTGCTTGACCGGCCAAAATTTCCATGCAAGCGATGCCCTCTTCTTCGGCCTTGTGTGCCAGCATGGCCCCGCCGATAACGTCGCCAATGGCATAAATGCCGGGAACGGAAGTTTGGTAATTTTCATCAACACCAACAAAGCCGCGACCATCCATTTTAACGCCAACGCCTTCCAGGCCAAGTTCGGCAGTATATGGTTTGCGCCCAACGGAAACCAAAACAACATCTGCTTTTAATTCTTCTGCCTTGCCGCCAGCGGCTGCCTCTAAATTTAAGGTAACGCCCGATTTTGCCGCCTTGGCCCCGGTAACCTTGGTCGCCAATTTAAATTTGATGCCTTGTTTTTTAAATGTGCGGGTCGCTTGCTTGACCACCTCGCCGTCCATGCCGGGAAAAATGTTTTCAAGAAATTCAACCACCGTGACCTCTGCGCCCAAGCGTCGCCAAACCGAACCCAGTTCAAGCCCAATTACCCCACCGCCAATGACAACCATTGTTTTAGGCACGGAACTAAGCGCGAGCGCACCAGTGGAAGAAACGATTTGTTTTTCATCCACATCAACGCCCGGTAAATCTGATGATGACGAGCCGGTGGCGATTACAATATTTTTTGCGTTTAAGCTTTCGGTTTTTTTACCTGAAACGACCTCGACCACGCCCGGAGCGGTAATTTTTCCAGCCCCGATAAAATGCGAGATTTTATTTTTCTTGAACAAAAATGCGATGCCCTTGGTCAGGTCATCAACCACGCTATCTTTGCGGGCCATCATGGTTTTTAGGTTTAATTTCAATCCTTTAAAATCCACCCCATGATTTGCAAATTCTTTTTCCGCCATTTCATAATGGTGCGACGATTGCAGCAATGCTTTTGACGGTATGCAGCCAACATTTAGGCAGGTTCCGCCAAGGGTGCCCCGTTTTTCAACACAGGCGGTGTTAAGGCCCAACTGTGCCGCCCGAATGGCTGCAACATAGCCACCGGGGCCGCCGCCGATTATTATTACGTCAAAATTATTGTTGCTCATATCTTTTGTCTCCGCGCTGTCGACTAATTTAGGTTTTTAAGTGTCGAGCATTATACGTTCAGGGTTTTCGATGCATTCTTTAACCCTAACCAAAAATGAAACAGCTTCACGGCCATCAACAATACGGTGGTCATACGACATGGCAAGATACATCATCGGCCTGGCCTCAATAGAGCCATCGGCCATCACCATTGGTCGTTGCTGTATTTTATGCATGCCTAGAATTCCCGGTTGCGGGGCATTTAATATGGGCGTTGAAAGCAGCGAACCAAACACCCCACCGTTGGTAATGGTAAATGTTCCACCGGTTAACTCGTCCATGGTCAGGCGGCCTTCGCGCGCCCGCGCACCATAATCATTTATTGTTTGTTCGATCTCAGCAAAATTAAGGGCGTCACAATCGCGCACAACCGGAACCACCAGACCTTGTTCGGTGCCAACGGCAATGCCGATATCGTAATAATTTTTATAAATTATGTCGCCACCGTCAATTTCAGCATTTACCGCCGGGTATTCACGCAACGCCGTAACGCAGGCTTTGGCAAAGAACGACATAAAGCCAAGCTTGACCCCGTGGCGCTTTTGGAAATTTTCTTGGAAATTTTTGCGCATTTCCATTACCGCGCCCATATCGACCTCGTTAAAGGTTGTTAACATGGCGGCGTTTTCTTGTGCTTCTTTTAAGCGTTCGGCAATACGTTTTCTTAGGCGTGTCATGGGAACCCGCTCTTCGCGCGGGCCATCAAGCCGGGGTGGGTATTGGGCAGCAGCAGAATTAATCGCATCATTTTTGGTTATGCGCCCACCGGGGCCGGTTCCTTGAACCGAAGATGCGTCCACACCCTTTTCAGCCATTACCTTGCGCGCAGTTGGCGATGTGGGAGCCGATGCTGGGGCTACGGATTTAGGGGCAGCCGCTGGCTTGGGGGCCGGAGCTGGTTTTGGGGCGGGAGCTTGTTCTTTTTCGGCAGGTGCTGGTGCTGGTTCGGCCGCCACCGTTCCCTGAGCACCTTCGTCAATAACGCCCAGTATGGCACCGACCTCTACGTCGGATCCCTCGGCAACGCTAATGCTTACCAATGCGCCCGATGCAGGTGCCGGAACCTCAACCGTTACTTTGTCGGTTTCAAGTTCAACCATTGGCTCGTCAACGGTGACGGCCTCACCCGGTTGTTTAAACCATTTAGCAACCGTTGCCTCGGTTACCGATTCGCCTAATGCTGGAACCTTTATTTCGGTAGCCATGATGATTTTGCTCCTTAAACTTCATTTAACAAATTGGGCCTAATAAATTGGCCGCGTGTGCGGTTGATGTATCTTAGAAAGATCGCCTTCTAATGACTGATCTATAATCCAGTTTTGTTCTTCGACATGGCGGCTATGTAGGCCCGTGGCGGGCGATGCTGCGCCACGCCTACCCACATAAACCGGGCTTAAATGATCGCCTGCCAGTTCACGCATTATGGTTTCGATGCGCTGAGAAATAAAAGTCCACGCCCCCATGTTGGCCGGTTCTTCCTGTGCCCAAACCACCTCGGCATGGGGATAGCGCGAAAGCTGCTGCAATATGCCTTTCCATGGGAATGGATAAATTTGTTCCAAGCGCACTATGGCAACATCATCAATTTCGCGTTTCCGTCTTGCTTCAAGGATATCGTAATAAACTTTGCCCGAGCAAATAATTACCCGGCGAACTTTTTTATCCAGCACTAGACGATCATGTTCCGGCAAGACGCGACGAAAGCGTGTTTCCGGACCCATTTCACCCAAATTAGAAATGCACAATTTATGCCGCAGTAATGATTTAGGCGCCATCACCACTAGCGGTTTGCGATAGTTACGACAAATTTGCCGCCGCAAAACATGAAAATATTGTGCCGGCGTGGTCAGATTTACTATCTGCATGTTATCTTCGGCGCAAAGCTGTAGATATCGTTCTAGTCGAGCCGAAGAATGTTCCGGCCCTTGGCCTTCATACCCATGGGGCAACAGCATTACCAGACCAGAGAACCTTAGCCACTTGGTTTCGCCAGATGCTATGAACTGATCAATAATAACCTGCGCACCATTGGCGAAATCACCAAATTGGGCTTCCCAGATGATAAGTCGCTGTGGTTCGGCCATGGAATAGCCATATTCAAACCCAAGCACGCCAGCTTCGGAAAGCGGGCTATCAATTACTTCTAATTCTTGCTGATTGCCGGGGCGAATATTATTTATAGGAACAAAACGTTCCTCGCTTATTTGGTCGACCAACACCGCATGACGATGGGAAAATGTGCCACGCCCGGAATCCTGACCCGACAGCCTAACCCCGCCATGATCAATGCAAAGGCTGCCAAAGGCTATGGCCTCGGCAGTTGCCCAATCGATACCTTCGTGGGTTTCTATCATTTTTCGTTTGTTTTTAAGCTGGCGCAGAATTTTGCTATTAACTTCAAAATTATCCGGCGGGGTCGATAACGCCAAACCTATTTCTTCTAACGTTTCCATCGGTAACGATGTATCATCGTCGCTTAGCTCTTCTTCGCCGCTAAGACGATTAAGGCCCTTCCACTTTCCCTCTAACCAATCGGCCTTGTTGGGGCGATAGCTTTCGGAAGCTTTTAATTCTTTTTCCAAATGCCGATGAAAAGAAGTTGCCATTTTTTCTGCATCGACATCGCTTATTACGCCCTCGTTTATCAATTGTTTGGCATAAACCTCGCGCGTGGTTGGGTGGTTGGCGATTGTCCGATACATAACCGGGTTGGTAAACATAGGCTCGTCGGCTTCATTATGGCCGTGACGGCGATAGCAAAACATATCAATAACAACGTCGCGTTTGAATTCTTGTCTGAACTCCATTGCAATGCGCGCTACATGCACCACCGCTTCGGGGTCATCGCCATTAACGTGAAAAATTGGGGTCTGGGTCATTTTGGCAACGTCGGACGGATAAGGTGATGAGCGCGAATAGCTAGGTGCGGTGGTAAAACCAATTTGGTTATTAACGATTAAATGAATGGTGCCGCCGGTGCGGTAGCCTTTTAGTTCGGCCAGATCCAATGTTTCCGGAACCAGTCCCTGCCCCGCAAATGCGGCATCGCCATGCATCAAAAGCCCCATGACCTCGCCCCGTTCCGTATCATTGCGTTGGCGTTGTTTGGCCCGAACTTTGCCCAGCACAACCGGGTTTACCGCTTCAAGATGGGATGGATTGGCGGTTAGCGAAAGATGGACGGTTTCCCCATCAAAGACCCGGTCGGCAGAGGTGCCAAGATGGTATTTAACGTCACCGGAACCTTCGGTATCATCGGGGTTGGCCGAGCCACCCTGAAATTCAGAAAAAATTGCCTGATACGGTTTGCGCATAACATTAGCCAAAACATTAAGACGCCCACGGTGCGGCATGCCGATAACAATTTCTTTTACGCCCAATTGCCCGCCGCGTTTTATTATTTGTTCAAGGGCAGGTATGGCGCTTTCACCACCATCAAGCCCAAAACGTTTGGTCCCGGTATATTTAACGTTGAGAAATTTTTCAAAGCCTTCGCTTTCAACCATGCGCTCAAGGATTGCCCGCTTGCCTTTGATAGTGAAATCGGTTTGATTGCGAACGCCTTCAATGCGGCGTTGGATCCATGCTTTGACCTCTGGTTCTTGAATATGTGTGAATTCAACCCCGATGGAACCACAATAGGTTTCTTTCAAGATAGCGAGTATTTCGCGCAAAGTGGCGACCTCTAGACCCAGCACATGGTCTATGAAAATAGGCCTGTCCATGTCTGCATCGCTAAAACCATAGTGGCGCGGGTCAAGTTCCGGATGTGCGGTTCGACCTTCAAGTCCCAATGGATCAAAATTAGCAATTAAATGTCCGCGCACACGATAGGCACGAATAAGCATTAATGCACGGATGGTGTCTTTGGTGGCCCGGCGGATTGAATCTGTGCTGGGCGCAACCGTTGCGCCCATAACCGAAACATCCGCTGCTGGTTGAACGCCGGTTCCGGCTCGGGGCTCCATCCATCCGCCATTACCGTTACCATTGCCATTGTTGCCAAATGCACCAACTACGCCGGCATCGGATGGTGCCCAACTGGCACCTTGAAGTTCGCTCAAAACAGAACGGCTATCATCATCAAGGTTGGAAAACCAGCTGGCCCAGTTTTTATCAACTGCGGACGCACTATCAAGATAGCGCGCATAAAGTTCCGCAACGTAAAGGGCGTTGGCGCCGCTAAGGAAATTGTCAGATACTGTTGTCATGGGCTACATCAAGAAAATGTTGGGAGCTTTCCCGCTATTTTCACTTTCAATTTTAAACACCCCATTTAGGCAGCAGCATTGAGCACCATTTATTTGATGTCTTAAAGCTTTTTTTCAACTGTTTTTAAATTTTTC
>DAOWFB010000088.1 GCA_030638205.1 Thalassospiraceae bacterium | reverse complement strand
GAAAGTTCTTGATAGACCTGCTGGGAATCGGCATTGATTATGGTAGATGGATACTTTTCTGCTATATCCAATGCCAAGGATGATTTACCGCTGGCAGTAGGCCCGGCGATTATTAACGCTTTAGAATTTTTTATTGATACGGCTTTTGACAATATGGACCTCGTTTTAACAATTATAGCACCGCCGGGACGCACCCAAATATCTGACGCCATTGTTCAGCGTGTTAGGGGTGCGCTCAGCCATTTGGGCGCAGAAACCGCACCGCCTGACTGGCTCGCCCCATCTAAAGCCTGTGATATAGCATTTTCCGGGCTTGCTGCCCAACAGGCGGTAGCATCAGCCCGCACGGCAATCGATGAAAAAGGGCCAGTGGCCATTGATATTATCGCAGGTAAGACAGCCGGGCGAAGAAAAAAAATGCTAATAGCCGATATGGATTCCACAATCGTAACGTCTGAAACGCTTGATGAGTTAGCCGATTTTGCCGGGCTAAAAGATAAAATTGCCAAAATAACCCAGCGCGCCATGCAAGGTGAAATGGGATTTGAAGAGGCGGTAAGGGCCAGAGTATCAATGCTAAAAGGTCTTGATGAAGGTGCTCTGGAAAAAACAATGAAGCGGGTAAAGCTAACTAATGGTGCAAAAACCCTTGTCCAAACCATGAAAGCAAACGGTGCCCATACTATTTTAGTTTCAGGCGGATTTACCTATTTTACCGATAAAGTTCGAGACGAGGTTGGTTTTGATAAATCATACGGCAACAAGCTGGGCATAAAAAATGGCAAGCTAACGGGTGAGGTTATGGAGCCGATACTGGGCAAAGACGCAAAATTAAAAGTACTGCTGGAAAGCGCTGCGAAGAAAAAACTATCCTTAAGCGATACGGTTTCCATAGGCGATGGTGCCAACGATGTGCCCATGTTAGGCGCCGCCGGGTCGGGGATTGCCTTTCACGCCCATCCAATTGCCGCAGATAACGCCAGCGGCAGGATTGATCATTCAGATTTAAGTGCGGTGCTGTTTGCTCAAGGATACCGAATAGAAGAATTTATTATTTAAAGTACGTGAGAAAATCATGGACAAAAAAATGAATATAATAAAAAGCAAAATAGTCGGTGGGATTAATGGTCTGGATGATATCTCGCTTAAAAAGCTGGTGGATAGCTCGCTTAATTTTATATGTGTATGCGACAAAGACAGCGTTATCACCTATGTGAACCAATCTGGCATTAAAATTATGAAAATCGGTTCATCCAAAGATATTTTGGGTAAATCGCTTTATGAATTTTTGCATGATGATTATAGAGATTTTATCCTTACCGGGATCAACGACTTGCTTGAAAGCGATGACATCCTGCCGCTACGGTTTATTGATGCATCCGGTGGGGCAATTGATGCCGATGCAAGTTTTACCGAGCTTAACGCTGGCAAAGACCTAACCTACAAGGTTGAATTTCGCGATATAACGGCGCGCAACAATGCGGTTTCTGCGCTACGCAAATCAATCGATACTCTTGAGCAACGGGTTGAAGAGAGAACCTGCGAATTACAAGAAGAAGTATCGGTTCGCAGGCAGGCCGAAGAAAAAATGCGCCACATGGCAAGCCATGATGATTTAACAAAACTACCAAATCGCGCACTAATGTTTGACCGATTGGATGTTTCAATTCGCCGTTCGCACCGCGAAAAAAGACTTTGCGCCGTGGCATTTATTGATCTGGATGGTTTTAAAGCGGTAAATGACACCATGGGCCACGAAGCTGGTGATAAGCTTCTTTGTGCCGTTGCCGATGGGCTTTTGCAATGCGTCCGTGAAACCGACACCGTGGCACGAATTGGTGGCGATGAATTTGTTTTGGTTTTGCCCGACCTTCACACCCGTGAAAATGCTGAAATGGTGGCAAAAAGGGTAATTGAAATATTATCTCAACCGATTGACGTAGGAAGCGGCAAGGCATCCATAGGTGCCAGCATAGGCATATCAATATTCCCCGAAGATAATAAAGATCCGGAAGTTTTGTTAAAGCTTGCCGATGAGGCCATGTACAAGGTCAAAGGCAAAGGCAAAAATGATTTCGCCTTTGCCAAATAAACTTGGGCCAAATAACCCTATTAATTAACTAATTACTCTTTGGGGCAATAAACCTGAAGCCCGATTGTCCTTCCACCAGCAACAAGACGGTTTTCTTTTTGTTTGAAGCCGCCTTATTTACAATTTTATTTACATCTTTTGGCGTGAAAACCTTTTGCTGGTTTACCTCGTGAATAATATCGCCGGGGCGAATTCTTTCCTCTGCGCCCGAACCATCGGGGTTGATATCAACCACCACAACGCCTTTGGTGTCGCCGAGAATATTAAAACGTTCAGCCAAATCAGGAGTAAGGGCGGAAAGCGTTAACCCCAATCTAGAAACATCAAGCTCGCCAACCGGTGTCTTTTTGCTATTGTCTTTGGCCATTGCTTCAACGACTTTTTCTTCGAGTTTGCCGATTTTTAAACTAAGTATTTTTTCCTTACCATCGCGCCAAACTTTTAGTTTTACCTTTTTATTAACGGCTGTTGCGGCAACCATACGCGGAAGATTACGCATTTCGCTGACTTCTTTGCCATCAAATTCAATAATTACATCACGCGGTTTAATGCCGCCTTCTTCAGCCGGGCTACCATCGGATACGTTTGAAACCAATGCACCAATAGATTTTTTCATGTTTAGCGCTTCGGCAATGGGGTCGGTTACTTCCTGAATATTTACACCCAACCAACCGCGACTTACCTGACCGCTATTAATTAATTGATCAATAATAACCTTTGCTGCATCCGATGGAATTGCAAACCCAATACCAATGCTGCCGCCGGATGGTGAGAATATTGCCGTGTTAATTCCTATTACTTCGCCCTTCATATTAAACATAGGGCCACCGGAATTTCCACGGTTGATGGAGGCATCAGTTTGAATAAAATTATCATAAGGTCCGGAGTTAATATTACGCCCACGGGCAGAAATTATTCCTGCGGTTACGGTTCCGCCAAGCCCAAATGGGTTGCCAATTGCAAGCACCCAATCGCCAACCCGGGCGATATCGGAGCTACCAAAACCAACCGATGCTAATTTTTTATGGGATTTTACCTTTAGCACCGCCAAATCTGTCTTGACGTCACGGCCAACTATTTCAGCTTCTAACCGGGTGCCGTCTTGTAAAATTGCGGTTACTTCGTCGGCATCCTGAACAACGTGGTTGTTGGTGATGATGAACGTATCGCCGTTTGATTTATAATCTATGATAAATCCTGAACCAAGCGATGTAGCCCGACGTTTTTGCGTGCGCCCACCCGGTTGGCCATTATGCTGGCCATTTGGCTGGTTGCGATCAAAAAATTCTTTGAAAAAATCTTCAAACGGCGAACCCGGAGGAAACTGTGGCATTTCCTGTGGTGCGCGATTTTCAATTACTTGCGTGGTTGAAATGTTCACCACCGCCGGAAGAAGCCTGTCTGCAAGTTCCGCAAAGCTTTCCGGTGCCGCTTTGGCATGGGCGGGCAGCGAAGAAACTACTGTGCCCGAAAAAGAAATTAGTCCAACCAACAATACAATTATGTAAAACTTTATGTTGCGCGCAGATTTTTTCATTTTTTTCACTTTTAAATATTTAATAGAAACATTGCAGGCAAATAACCTGATTATTAATCATCATAACCATAAATAAGGAATAATTATGGCAGAACCAGAACTAACCGCAGGCATAATAATATTCATACCTGCGGTTAGTGTTTTTGGTTAATGCCTTAGCGTTTAGGCTCGGATTTTCCTAGCTGATTTCCGAAAAAACGAAAAAAGTCGCTGTCGGGGGAAAGAACCATACTGGTGTCCTTGCCGGTAAGCGCTGAACGATAAGCCTTCATTGAACGATAGAATGCGAAAAATTCAGGGTCTTGGCTAAAGGCTTCACCCAGAATACGGTTTCTTTCGCCATCGCCTTCACCAATTAGGATTTTTGCAGTCCGGTTGGCGTCGGCCAGCAAAATTGTTTTTTGCTTGTCGGCATCGGCAACGATTTTGATCTTTAGCTCTTCGCCTTCGGCACGAAGCTGGTTTGCTTCGCGTTCGCGCTCGGAACGCATACGATCATAAACGTTGTTGGAAATATCCGGCGGCAAATCGGTACGGCCAATACGAACATCGACAACCTCGATCCCAAAGTTCTGCGCATCGGCGGTCATGGCGGTAGTAATCGAAGCCATGATTTCTTCGCGTTTTTCCGACAAAACATCAACCAACGGATAACGCGCCAGCGCATTACGAACGCCCGAGTTCAGTATCTTGCCAACCCGGTCACGGAACACGGCCTCGGTCCGCACCGCTTGGAAGAAACGAAGCGGATCAACAATTTTATACCTAGCAAAAGCATCAACCATGATGCGTTTACGATCGGCCAAAATTACTTCTTCGGTTGGTGGGTCAAGATCAAGAACCCGTTTATCATAATAAACCGCGTCTTGAACGAACGGAATTTTTACATGCAATCCGGGATCACGAATAACAACCCGGGGATCGCCAAACTGCATAACAATTGCTTGCTGAGTCTGGCTGACCGTAAACAGGGCGGACGAAAGGCTGATGCCAATAACTGCGACAATAACGCCCATAATAACTAATTTGGGACTACTCATTGTGCATTACCTCCACTATTTTTTTTCTGCAATTCTGGCAACGGCAAATATGGAACCACGCCGGAACCGCTGGCATTAGAATCAATTATAACCTTGGATGATCCTCTTAAAACTTCTTCCATTGCTTCCAGATACATACGCTGGGTGGTTACGTCTTTGGCCACCTTGTAGGTTTCATAAACAGACAAGAACTGTTTTGCTTCACCGTCAGCTTCCTTGATTACGCGCTCTTTATAAGCGGTTGCGGCCTGTACCATCTTTTCAGACTCACCGCGTGCATTTGGAATAATTTTATTGCGATATGTTTCAGCCTCGTTCTGCTTGCGCTCTTTATCCTGACGCGCACGCTGAACTTCGTTGAAGGCATCAATTACCTTTTCCGGTGGATCAACCTTTAGCAATTGCACCTGGGTAATGGTGATGCCGGCTTCATAAGAATCAAGAATATCTTGCAGCAGGCGCCGGGTGCTATCGGCTACTTGTTGACGGCCACTGGTCATTGCTTCTTGTAATGTTGTCTGGCCGATTACTTCACGCATTGCGCTTTCCGATGCCAGCTTTACCGTGGTTTCCGGATCGCGAATGTTAAACAGGAACTGACTTGCGTCCTTTACCTTCCACTGGGCGGAAAAATCGACGTCGGCGATGTTTTGATCACCGGTCAGCATCATGCTTTCTTCTAGTACGTCACGTTCGGCAACGGCGGTGCGACCAAATGCACTGCGGTCATCACCGGCGCTTCTAAAGCCGATATCGGTACGCCTGACCTGCTCCACGTCGGGGGTTAGAACCCTGCCAATCGGTGCAGGGAAATACCAATGCAGACCCGGCATGGAGGTTTGGACAAATTTACCAAACAACATGACCACGCCCTGATGACCGGCATCAACCCGGTAAACACCACTGGCCAGCCAAAGGGCAATAGCAGCCAAGATCGCCAGCATTATGCCGCGACCCGAACCAATGCCACCCGGCATCATTTTTTTGAAATTGTCCTGCGAACGGCGCAATAGCTCTTCAATATCGGGCTGACCGGGGCCGCCGGCATTACCGCCGCCACCCCATGGTTCTTTTCCGCCGCCGCCGCCGCCGCTGCCCCATGGGCCGCCGCCTTGTGGTTTCCAGGCCATTCACTATTTTCCTTCCCTGTGTTTGGTATTATATGTTCAATTGTAGCTAAAAAAATTGCTCAACAAAAATGGTCGTATAAGTAAAAAAATCAAGCTATTTAGGCTATTTTCATTATTTATATTTGAAAAAACTAATATATTTATCTATATGTGATAAATGTGACGCTTATAGGGCAGGTAAAGGCCCGTTGCAACGCAAAGAGACAAGTTATTGGGCCGCACGCCAGCGCCCCATATGAACCAATTAAATATGTTAAATCCCCCGACTGGAGAAAACCAACATGACGCAGGCTTCGCAGGTATCTGAAGACCAAGTTTTAAAGGCGCTGGAAGGCGTAATGGATGGGGACGACAACATCGTTTCCAAGGGTATGGTACAGGGCCTACAGGTTCAAGACGGCCACGTTGTCATGGCCGTTGTGGTTCCCCCTTCGGTGGGTGCGAAAGCCGAACCCATACGCAAAGAAGCGGAAAAAGTCGTTCACGCGTTAGACGGTGTGCTTTCCGCCACCGTGGTGCTGACGGCCGAAAACGAGCCGGGCGGGCATACTGGCGGCGGCAATAGCGGGCACGACCATGGCCACGATCACGGCCATGACCACTCCCACGGCGAAGCACAAGAAGAAGCGCCGCTGCTTCCCGGGGTTAAGTCCATAATCGCGGTGGCATCGGGCAAAGGCGGGGTTGGTAAATCAACCACGGCGGTAAACCTTGCCCTGGCGCTTAAAGCCCAAGGATTAGAAGTTGGTTTGTTTGATGCCGATATTTACGGCCCCTCGCAACCCCGGATGCTGGGCATATCGGGCGAGCCGCAATCATCTGATGGAAAAACCCTAGACCCCATGGAAGGCCACGGCATCAAATGTATGTCCATGGGTTTCTTGGTCGATGAAGAAACCCCCATTGTTTGGCGCGGGCCAATGGTTCAAACCGCGCTGATACAAATGTTGCGCGATATTAACTGGGGGGCGCTGGATGTAATGGTGGTTGATATGCCGCCGGGAACCGGTGACGTGCAGCTAACCATGGCCCAACAGGTGCCATTGACCGGGGCGATAATTGTATCAACCCCACAAGACATTGCGTTGCTGGATGCGCGCAAGGGCCTGAACATGTTCCGTCAGGTCGATGTTCCGGTTTTGGGCATTGTCGAAAACATGAGCTATTTCGCCTGCCCCCATTGTGGCGAGCACACCAACATCTTTAGCCATG
>DAOWFB010000152.1 GCA_030638205.1 Thalassospiraceae bacterium | reverse complement strand
GTCCCAATAAATGTTTGGGTGCTTCGGTTTTTGTGCTGTTCAGCCACGTTAAATTTTTCCAAGGGCGACGGGGCAGGGGTTTTATTTTTTCAAATTCATTCTTTATTAATTTGGTTAATTCTTCGGCGCCAAATTTATCGACAAGAAATTTTAACCGAGATTTATTTTTATTTTCTCTGTTTGAATAGCGATGATGGATGCGGGCAACGGCTTCCTGAACGGCAGGGAGATCGTGTTCAGAAACAAAATCAAATATGTTGACTGCTGTGCGGGGGTGCGTACCCAACCCACCGCCAAGAACAACACGAAAACCTGAATTTCCATTTTTATTTGTTGCGATAAAGCCTAAATCATCAATTGGCGTTAGTCCGCAATCTAGCTCGCAGCCCGACACGGCTGTTTTAACCTTGCGCGGCATGTGTTGAACAAGCGGGTTGCGCAACCATGCGCGCGATAGATTTTCCGCAACCTTAACCGCGTCTGTATTTGCCGCCTCGCAATTGGCGGAAAGGGCGCACGCGGTGGTGTTGCGAAATGTTCCGCCTGATGACTCGCGGGTGGTAACGCCACCTAAATTCAATTCGGCAAGCAGATCATATAGTTTATCCAGATCAACAAAATAAAGCTGGATAGCCTGGCGTGTCGTAATATGGACGGAGCCGCCCGCATGGTTTGCGTTGGCCTTGGCAATGGTGTGGGCTTGTTCGGCGCTTAATCGTCCGCCCGGCACCTTGATGCGCACCATATGCTGACCCTTTTGACGCTGCTCATAAATGCCAAAGCGAAGGCGAAATGTTTTCCAGCGATCTTCGTGCCAGCGTCCGGCCTTGTAATTGGTCAGCCCGGATTTGAATTCTTCAAGATCAACGCTTGATACCAATGCCTCAGGCTTTGGTGCGCTGTAGGGGTGGCTGTTTGTTTGTGTGTTCATAATTATTATTTCCTTGAGCCAGTGTTACTGGGGCCCGCGGATGAATAATCCACGGCGCTTTAGCGATTGGTGCCGCGGTCGCAAGCTGCCCGTTCAAATTCCCGCGTGACAGCCCGTTTCGTTATGTGGCTGTCGGTGTTGTTGAGGTAATAAACAGTAAATATTTGTTACTGTCAACTAGACTCTCAAAATAAAATGTAGATAAGTAGTATATTACATTAAATACATGTATATATAAAAAATAAAGCACAGCCATAAAAAACGCCATGTACTTGTGCCTTTAAATGAATGCCCTAATGCTAACGGCTGCAACGCGTTCAGTGTTCATACAGCTTGATGTGGATAATCTGTCATTTAGCAAATTGTCAAAAATCCGAGCAATCACACGAGAAATCACATGAGCCCGCTGACATTATTTGGCTATATCTTTCTGGGCATTTTAGTCCAGGTTGTGCTTTTTTCGGCACTGGCGATTGTGCGCCACATGAAGGCATATCAATTTCTGCAGCGCTTTCTGTCAGGTCTTGGAATAAGGCCGCCGGAAGAATCACCCCTTGATACCCTGAAGGACGTAAGCGGATTTACCGATACCGGTTCGGGCCCCGGTTCATGGAAAGGCTTGCGGGATTTTCGCGTCAGCAGCAAGGTTTTTGAGGACAAGGACAAAAACATCTGTTCCTTTTGCCTTTCCCCGTTTGATGGCGGCGCACTTGCCAATTACCAGCCCGGCCAGTTCCTTACCTTTCAGCTGGATATTCCCGGCAAGGGCGGGGACGGGTCTTTGGTGCGGTGTTATTCGCTTTCCGATGGGCCGGGCGGCGATAGTTACCGGGTTTCCATAAAACGGGTTCCACCGCCAACGGACAGGCCCGAACTTCCGCCGGGCCTTTCAAGCAACCATTTCCACGATCATATCCAAAAGGGAGACGTGCTGAAGGTTCGCGCACCATCCGGTCATTTTTTCCTTGAGCGCGGTTCAAGCCCCGTGGTGCTTATTGGCGGCGGTATCGGCATAACGCCGATGCTGTCCATGCTGTCTGATACCTTAAACAACAACAGCAATCGTGAAATTTGGCTTTTTTACGGAGTCAGGAACAGCGCCGAGCATGCAATGAAAAGACACATTGAGGAGCTTGCAAAAGAACATGATAATTTTCACCTTCGCGTATGCTACAGCGCACCGAAGCAGTGGGACAAAAAGGGTGTTGATTACCAGCACAAGGGCCGGGTTGATATAAACTTGCTGCGCCTTAGTCTGCCATTTCGGGTTTATGATTTTTACATTTGCGGGCCGCGCCCAATGCTGGAAAGCATAGTTCCCGGGTTGGAAGACTGGGGCGTTCCCGACCAGCACATCCATTATGAAGCGTTTGGCCCGGCGTCCATAAACCGGCGAGCGCGAAAGCAGGAAGCATCCGGGGAAGAATTCACCGTAACGTTTGCAAAGTCCGGCGTTACGGCCATGTGGGACGGTAGCGAAGATACCCTGTTGGACTTTGCCGAAAGCAACGGGGTTGAAATTGCGTCCGGCTGTCGGGCCGGCGGTTGCGGCAGTTGCCAAACGGAAATAAGCGAAGGCGAAGTCGCCTATACCCAGTCGCCTGATTTTGATCCCGAACCGGGGGCTTGTCTGCCTTGTGTCTCCCGCCCGAAAAAAAATCTGGTGGTGGAGGCATAAATGGCGGCACAAACCGGATCATTAATGCGTCAGGAAATTCTTCCGTTCATAGCTCAGTTTACGCTGTTGGTGGTGGCGACGCTGGCTGGCGATGAGGTTTTGCACCTGTTTGATATGGTCTGGCTGGGTCGGCTGCTGGGCATTCCGGGTACGTTGTTAATTATTTTTTCCCTGCTTTACTCGTTGCGCAAGCGCAAGATGATAACTGTGGGCAGCCCCAAAGCACTGCTGGGCCTGCACGAAGCCCTAACCTGGGCCGGATCGTTATTGGTGTTGATGCACGCCGGGCTGCACTTCAATACGGTGTTGCCATGGTTGGCGACCATGTTTCTTGTGATCAATGTGCTTAGCGGCATGATCGGGCAACGGTTGCTCCACCGCTCACGTATGCACATCAAGGAAAAGGAAGCGCACCATCGCTCCAGCGGGTTAAGCAAGCAGGAAATTGAGAAGAAAATGTTCTGGGATTCGGTTGCCTTCGACCTCATGGCCAAGTGGCGAGTGGTACACTTCCCCATATCGTTTATTTTCGCGATGCTTGCGCTCGGCCACATGATAAGCATCTTTTTGTTCTGGGAATGGAAATGAGCAAATTCGTAAAAATATTACTGTGGCTTAACCTTGCTGCCATTCTGGTGCTGGCTATCGTTTACCCCGGCCTCATGATAAGCCCGGGACCGGTTATCAAGGGCCACCAAGAATATGCAACCGATTGCTTTGCCTGCCATACCCCGCTGTTTGGTGCCCGTTCGGAAAAATGCATTTCATGTCATAAGGTTGATGACATCGGCCTGCTGACCACCAAGGGTAAGCCGGTGGTTAAAAGTAAACCTGCAACCGCCTTCCACCAAAAACTTCTGGGTCAGGACTGCGTTGCTTGCCACAGCGACCACGAAGGGGTGATTGTTTTTCGCGAGGTTAAGAAATTTTCCCACGCGCTGGTGGACGATAAAACCTTAAAACAGTGCGTTGGCTGCCATAAAGTACCAGCCGACAGATTGCATGAAGCGACGCCTAAGGATTGCCTGATGTGCCACATCACCGACAAATGGAAACCGGCGACCTTCAAGCATGAATTGTTGCTTAAAAAGCAGCTCAATAATTGTCAGTCATGCCATTTGCAGAAAACGCCCCGGGACAAGCTGCATGAAAACGCATCGAAGGATTGCAAGGTCTGCCACAGCACCAACAAATGGAAACCGGCGATCTTCAAGCATGAATTTCTAGCGAAGAAACAGCTTAACAATTGCCAATCGTGTCATTTGCAAAAAACACCGAAAGACAAGCTGCACGAAAACGCATCAAAGGATTGCAAGGTCTGCCACAGCACCAAAAAATGGAAACCGGCGACCTTCAAACATGAATTGTTGCCAAAATCCGAACTTCGGGTTTGTGAAAATTGCCACATCAAAAAAATGCCTGATGACCGCCTGCACCGGGAATCGACCAAGCGGTGCAAGAATTGTCACACCATCAATAAATGGAAGCCGGCCAAGGACATATTCGGCAAATCGCGCTCGTTCAGCCGGACACTTAATCCGGCCGCAAGCCCTTCGCTCTTTGACAGGGTCGCCCCCGGGTGGTGGAGGGGCGATGATGATGACGACGGCGACGATGACTGATGCTGGTTGGGCGGGCTGAAGGTTCCCCTGTCAGCCACCGAATACTGGCCTCATCTAGTTATTGTAACATTAAAGTGATGCTTGATTATTATCAAGTTTTTATGAGGGCCGATAAGATATTTGTATGAGGGCTAGCTTAAAGTTATCGTGCTGAAATTAAGTTTTATTTCACAAGTTTTATTTCACAGGTTTTCGGAATGGGCGCCGTTAATTTAGTTTGCTTTAGATAATTGAAATCACTATTGCTTAGATAAATTTATCTGAGCTTACTTTTTTTGGAGTATATAAATTATGTCTTTGCTCCTCAAACCCAGAATGATTACTGCATTTCTTGCGGTGGGCCTTATTCCATTTGCAATTGCTTCCATATTATCCATAAACAAAAGTAGCAATGCATTAGAGAAAGCAGCCTTTAATCAGCTTGAAGGCGTGCGCGAAAATAAAATTTTGAAGGGATTACAATCATGACTATCAAGGGAAAGATATTTGCCATACTCGGATTAATAATGGTTCTTACCGGGGGGGCAATAGGTGTTGCTGTCTTTAAATTATCTGCCCAAGGGCCGGAGCTAACCAAGACGGAAAATCAGGTTGCCCAAGTATCAAATACTGGTGTTCCGCTTTTGGTTGCAATTAAAGAAATCAATGCTGACGTGATCCAAGTTCAAGGTTGGTTGACCGATATCGCCGCCACTCGTGGCCTTCCTGGTTTTGATGATGGCTTTACCGAGGCCGAGGGTTTTGCCAAAAAATTCGGGGAAGACGTGGCACTAGCTCGTGGGCACGCTGAAAAGTTAAACCTACCTGAAGTTCTGAGCGCACTTGACGAGGTCAGTGCTGCCTTTGAAGGATTTTATGTTGGTGGCCAGAAGATGGCTCAGGCCTATATCGACTTCGGGCCCGAAGGCGGCAATCCCCAGATGGAAGAATTTGATGCCGATGCGGGAAAGATGGGCGAAACCCTAGGCAGTTTGGTTAATCTGGTTGAAGAAAAAACCACTTTAAATTTAACTTCTCTGCAAGCTCTAGCCAAAGAAGTTCGCGGCAGTAACGAAGATCTTGTGGCTCTGCTAATTACACTTTCAATTATCGCGGCCGTCATCATGGTTGCTGGTGTTATTTTCCTTTACACCACTATCTCCAAAAGCTTCAGGAGTCTCAATGACGATGTTGGTATAGTTATGTCTGATGACGATACTGCCGAGCTTAACCTTACTTCAGATAGACGCGACGAATTTGGTCCTATTGCCTCTGCGCTATCGGTTTTCCGCGAAAGCAAGGCGGAAATGAAAAGGATGGCGGAGGAACAAAAAGAACGGGAAAAACGCGCTGTTGAGGAGAAAAAGCGGCTGATGAACGAGATGGCGGATGACTTTGAAGCCAGCGTTGGTGGTGTGGTTGATTCCGTATCAAGTGCGTCAACGGAAATGCAGTCTTCTGCGACCAGCTTGTCATCAACGGCAGAACAGACCTCAAACCAAGCCACAACCGTGGCCGCAGCGGCGGAAGAAGCATCCACCAATGTACAGACAGTGGCGAGCGCATCTGAAGAGCTATCAAGCTCTATTTCAGAAATTTCTCGTCAGGTGGCGCAATCAACGCAAATTTCGGCAACCGCAGTAGCCGAGGTTGAGGGTGCCAATACAAAGGTCAAAGGTCTTGCCGATGCCGCACAAAAAATTGGTGAAGTGGTGGCTCTTATTACGGACATTGCCGACCAAACCAATTTGTTGGCGTTGAATGCGACGATTGAGGCTGCGCGCGCAGGTGAAGCGGGCAAGGGCTTTGCCGTTGTTGCCAGTGAAGTGAAAAACTTGGCTACCGCAACAGCAAAAGCAACCGAGGAAATCTCTGCACAAATTAGCGGCATTCAGGGTGCAACCGAGGAGGCAGTTGAAGCTATCGGCTCTATCGGTAGTATCATTAATCAGATGAACGAAATTTCATCTACAATTGCTGCCGCTGTGGAAGAACAGGGGGCTGCGACACAAGAAATAGCCCGCAATGTTGAACAGGCTGCAGCTGGTACGGGAGAGGTCTCTTCTAATATCACCGGTGTGCAGCAAGCCGCCAGTGAAACTGGTGCGTCGGCAGGGGAGATGCTAAGCGCCGCAGGAGAGCTATCGCAACAGTCTGAATTGCTGCGCGGCGAGGTAGACAAGTTCCTGAACAATATTCGTAAAGGATAAAACCGATAGCTGTTATTTACAATTTTAGCGAACATCATTCTAAGCGCCTGCTGAGATCATTTTCTCAGCAGGCCGAAGATGTAAAATTTGGCATCAGTGATTTAAATGGCCATTACAGCAATATTAATTCTAATGTTACCGAAATGAAGAATGTTTGCTTAGGGTTCTCATCTAAGCTTAATGTGCACCTTTCACGAATACAAAAAACGCTTGAATTTTCTCGCTTGTGTTCCGAAGCATCAAATTTGCAGTCTGTTGAAGAAATGATTGAAGCACGTAATGAAGCGCTACAAATTATTAATCGCAAAAAGGCTATGAAGTAACGGCTGGGAAGTAACGGCTGGCGTTTATTGCGCAATTATTTAGGCATAAAAAGCAACAGCTTTTAGATAAATTCTTGCAACCGCAACAAAAGCTTACAAGCTGGCGGCAGTTGCCTCCAGCCACCACAATTAAACCCTCGGTGCTTTTTTGGCATCGGGGGTTTTGTTTTTTAAACTTAAAGAAGGCTTATTCTGACCCCGTGGGGGGCAGCTCAGTCATAAAGTCATAAATCATAAATTATCCTGACGTCACAGCTTTAAAATTATTACGAAAAGCATGGTTTTGGGATAGACGTTTAAGTATTCAACTCATCAATCACATCATCAGAAAAGATATGAAACAGGGGCAATATTTTTTCTAAACAGGGAAAGTGATGCTAACGCTTGTGCCGATGTCGGGCGAGCTTTCTACATCAATAGTACCGCCCATTTTTTCAACAATATTTATTGCTAACGGTAAACCAAGGCCGGTTCCTTCAACATTTTCCTTGCGACTGCCAACCCTTTCGAAAGGGGCCTTAGCCAATGCCAATTCATCGGGGTTCATGCCAATGCCGGTATCGCTAATTGTAATATTAACAAACCCAGACGGACTTTCTTTTATTGATATTGTTACCTCGCCTCCGGGGTTGGTGTATTTAACCGAATTGGAAATAATGTTTAGTAACACCTGTTTGAGGCGCAGTTTATCCAAATGCAGCATTGGTATGTCGTCTGCTATTTTAGTCTTTATATAAATTTTTTGTTTTTCCGCTCTGGGCCTTATGAGAACAAGAGAGCTTTCTGTAACATCTGCCACATAGACATCTTTTTTACTAAAGGTAATCTTTCCGGTTTCAATTGAAGCTAGATCAAGGATTTCATTTATAAGATCAAGCAGGTGATGACCCGATTGCTGTATGTTTTCTATGTATTCATCATATTTTTCATTGTTTAGTTTTCCGAATAACCCATGCTTTATAACGTCGGTAAACCCTATTACCGCGTTAAGCGGGGTTCTTAGTTCGTGGCTCATGTTAGCTAAAAACACGGTTTTGACTGAGTTCGCGTGTTCGGCTTCCATTTTTGCCCTGTAAAGATCCATCGTGCGCTCGTTCACCAATGCGGTTAGTTCATCTTTGTGTTTTTTTGCTGCTGTTCTTTGCCAATAGAAAGCTAAAACTATAAGTGTAGCTATGCTCAACCCCACAGCAAATGTGAACAAGTTGGTTTGCCACCATTTTGGTAAAATTGTTATTTTAATATTTGCGCTATGATTGTTCCACACCCCATCGCTATTGCTTGCCTGAACTAGAAACGTATATTCACCCGGCGGAACGGAAGAATATGATGCAAAGCGAGATTTTGCGCTTGCGTTTCTCCACAATACATCGTGACCTTCAAGCTTAAATGCGTATAAATTTCGTTCTGGAAAACTATAATCAAGAGCCGAGAATGATATTGTAAAAATGTTTTGTTCCGGTGAAATTATTATTTCATCAGTATTTTTTATTTGAGAAATAGTTTTTTTCTCATCATTAAATTTATTACCTATGCCGCTTATTATTTTAATGCTGGTGATAACAACAGGAGGCGGGGTAATGTTTTTGTATAATTGTTCGGGCGCAAAAAATAATAATCCCCTATCGGTGCCCAAATAAATATTTCCATGAATATCAATGGTAGATGCATTTGGTAAAAATTGCGCTCCATATATATGGCTTGCGGATGGATAAGACGAGATAGCACTATTTATTGTTTTTATTTTATTTATCCCTGCACCAGTTGCCGCCCACAAATTTCCTTGTCGGTCAAATTCCATTGACATGATAGTGTCGGATAAAAGGCCGTCGTTTGTGGAGATGTTTTTAACTACGGTTTTTAATTTTGGATCAAATTCCATAATCCCAAGATTGGTGCCGAGCCATAACATTTTGTTTGGCCCTTCTTTGATTGTGCGAACAAAATTGTGCAATTCGCTTTTTGGGTGCTCGGGAAATAGTGGGTAATATTTAATGGCACCACCTTTGGCAACGTGCGCCAACCCCATGTTATTGGTGCCAATCCATACCCCATCTGTTGTTTTGTCGGTAATTATTGCTTTGGGGTAAAATGGCTCTGGTTTATTGGTGGCCTTGTCAATTCCGTAGTAATGGTCGAAGCTGGAACCATTGAATACGGAAACCCCAATACCATTAATTCCCGCCCAAATATTTTTATTATTATCAACCCCTAGTGCAATTATGTTTTTTCCGGCAATGGCATCGCTGCGATTTTTAGATGTTACAAAGCGGTCAAAACCATTACCGTTAAGGCGATTTAAGCCTTTAATCGTTCCCACCCAAATATTTCCGGCTGCATCTTCGTTTATTGACTTGATGTTTTGGTGGCTGATTGAGCGTGGATTGTTTGAGTTATTATCCATAAAGGTAAATTTTTGGCTGTCGTATACGTCCAGTCCGTGGTTGGTGCCGAGCCATAACCTATTTACGCTATCAACAAAAACAGCCTGCACCGCCTTGCCCGATACGGTTTTGTCTGCATGGGGATTTGGTTCAAGTAAGTTGAAATTATTTTTTTGTGCATCAAGCCTGCTAATGCCACCATTTTCGGTTCCTACCCACAAGGCACCAACATTATCCGAATACATAACATTTATCGCTGTATCGCTGATTGATCCACTGTTGCCAAAAATTGGCTTAATGTGTTTGAATTCGCCTATTGTATTGTCTAGGAAGTCCAGCCCAGATAGGGTCGCCACCCAAATATTTCCATGCAAGTCCTCATCAACCTGGTTTACCCAGTTTCCGGATAGGTTTTTTTCATTTTTTGTATCAAGGCTATAGCGAATAAAACTGTTAGTTAATGGGTTAAAGCGATTTAGCCCATCACGTGTTGATATCCACGCATGGCCAGTAGAAGAAAAAAATATATTATTTACCGCATCGTTGCTAAGCGAGGTCGGGTCATTGGGATTGTGACGGTAACGTGTAAGCTCCCCCGATTTTTTATTATAAATTACTAACCCACTTCTTCGTGTACCAAGCCACAAGTTATCGCTATGTGGTTTTTCGGTAATGGCACGCACGCTATTGCCGCTTAGCCCACCCTGATTTTTAAGTTCTTCAGTTATGGTTTTAAAATTATCCGTTTCCTCAATATACTTGCTCAAGCCACCATTACTTCCTACCCAAATGGTTCCTTCGCCATCTTCGTAAATGCTTTTTATGTTTGGGTGGGGGATGAGGGAGGGGTCATTCTGGCCATAGACATAACGGATAAACTTTTCTGTTTTTTCATCATAACGATTTAGTCCACCACCATTAGTGCCGACCCAAAGCCGCCCTTTGCTATCGGATAATATGGCCCATACGTAATTATGGCTAAGGCTGGAAGGGTCATTTTCATCATGTTGAAAAACACGAATATCGTAACCATCGTATCTTGCCAATCCACCGAAACGGGTACCAAACCACATATAGCCGTATTTATCGCGGGCAATTGACCAAATATTATTATTGGGCAGGCCGTCATCGGTGTTGATGTGTCTAAAGGTTGGCTTGATTAGCCCTACGGCAAGATTTGTAGCTACTTCACCATCGCTGTGCGCTACGGCAGGGGCACTAACAGTCCCCGTAAAGGCCAGAATAAATAGGATCAAGGCGCATAAATTCAGCCCAGCAAGTTTGCGCTTACCGCCAAGCATCATGGTTTTACATGTGCCCTCCAGATGGAAACCCATCTGCATCCTCCCTCCACGCACTTTTTTTATTATAACATCCAGATCATGGGCCCTGATTGGACGATGCTATTTCCCGTAAAATGACAGGATTTAAGCAAAAAACATATTTAGCATTAATATAAGTGTAGAATGAATAACTGTATTGCCCAAGTAACAATAATGTGATGCGGGAATACGGCTGCATGTAATGGTATGCAGATAAAGCAGCGGGCGTAGCGGTCGGGCCAGCCGGGTTTGCGTTGGTGCACGACCCTGACAACATGCGTCACATCGGCGAATTTGATGTTTTTTTTATTGTTCCTGATTGGCAGTTGCCTTGTCTCGATAATTTTTTTCTGTCTAATCATTGTTAAAAAAAGACAAGAGATTCTAATATTCTTCCTTGTATATAATTACCGCTTAGATATAGGGTCAAAATTGATAATGGATATTTGAAAAAATGGCATTTGTTAATATCAATTCTTTTTAATGAATAATGTATTGAGGAATTAAATGAGCGGCCTGTTACCCCAACAACGTCTATTTCTGGAGCTTTTGGTAAAATCAGGTGATATTGCGGTCCCCGATAGCGATGACGGATCCATGCTTTACCGCACCCTGAAAGAATGTGAAGGGGTCGATTTGGTGCTTATTGAAGGCGTAAGCAACGGGTTTAATAAGGCCGCAATCACCGAAAAAGGCCGCGAAATAGTAAATAAATAATGCCAAGGTTGCGCCCGCAAAGACCCTCGGATATACCGATGGTGCTAGCCAACACCAACCAACCCCAGCACCAACCCCAGCACCAACCCCAACACCAACCAAGGGGGCAAAGCCTAAATAGCCAAGGGGGCAAAGCCTAAATAATATGTCTGAAAAACCAACAAAAATAGTTAAACCACGCCCGATTAGCGG
>DAOWFB010000154.1 GCA_030638205.1 Thalassospiraceae bacterium | reverse complement strand
TGTGGATATTATCGTTAATTTTTAGTAAGGATTTAGAGGTAACCTGCGAGGCAAGCACTTATAATAACAAGCACCTATAATAATAAGCACTTATAATAATTAAGTATTTACGAGACTTAAAACAGAGAATAATTCGATGGCACGACAATCAAGCAGTTCGACGTTAAAAAAAGTATTGGCGGCAGTGATTGCCGTTTCAATGCTCGGTGCGTGCGCAAACAATGAAAGCGGTTCACGTCAGGCAGGCACACTAATAGGTGGGGTATTGGGTGGCATCATAGGATCAAAGTTTGGCAGTGGTGTTGGCAAATCGGCATCCATCGCATTGGGTGCGGGCCTTGGCGCCATTGCCGGCGATGAAATTGCCCGGCGCCTGACCGAGCGCGACAGGCAAATGGCGTCGGCAACGCTTGACGATGCCCTTGAAAATGGCGAAGCAAATAAAAATTCAGGCTGGTCTAACCCCGAAAGTGGAAACAACGGCACCGCAAAAGCTGGTGAAACATATGAACAAGCAAAAACCGGTGAAGATTGCCGTGATTTTGAAACAACCATATTTACCAATGGCGGAGAAAGCACGGCAACCGGAACCGCGTGTCGTAACGAAGACGGATCGTGGAAAGTTGTTCGCGAGCCCAGTGCATAAATACAGCGCCTAAAGCCAGCACTTAAAAAGAGAAGCAGCAATCAATGCGTGACCCATACAGCATTCTAGGCGTAACAAAAAACGCAAGCCCGGGATCCATTAAAAAGGAATACCACCGCCTTGCACGTAATAGTCACCCAGATTCAAACCCCGGTGATGCGCGCGCGGAAAACCGTTTCAAAGAAATATCAAGCGCATACGATATACTTTCAAACCCCACAAGACGTAAAAAATTTGATGCTGGCGAAATAGACGCAAACGGCAATGAAAGAAAAACATACGGTGCTGGTTTTGGTACCAGACCGTCAAGCAATACTGCCAAAAGAAACAAAAGCAGGTTTGATAATTTTTTCAAAGATAGGCAAAAAAAATCAACCATTAGGGCCAATGGTGCAAATGTAACCTATACCCTACAGATTCCATTCATCGAGGCTGCCCTTGGCGCAAACAAAACTGTGCGCATGGCAAACAATAAATCGCTAAAGGTATCCATTCCGCCCGCAACCAAAGAAGGACAAGTTCTGCGGCTAAAGGGCCAGGGAATGCATGGTACCAACGGCGGTAGTGATGGTGACGCGCTGGTTGAGATTAAAGTATCACCCGATGCTGTTTTTACCCGCAAGGAAATGGATATTTTTTCAGAACTACCCGTAAGCATTGACGAGGCTGTATTGGGCGGACGAATAGAAGCCGAAACAATTCACGGCACTGTTTCGCTTAAAATTCCAAAAAATTCCAACAGCGGCACGCGCCTGCGCTTAAAAGGGCGCGGAATTAAAGTCAAAAATGGCGCTAGCGGCGATCAATACGTAACATTGAAGGTTATGCTGCCGGAAAACCAAGACAAATCATTTGTGGATTTTGTTCGAAAATGGGTTGGAAAAAATCCATACAACGCCAGAAAAACAAAAATTTCTGAGGCAGCTAATTAATCACTAAATAACCCGGCCACACCCTTATTCCAGCCATCACTTGAACGATCCAGCGCAGATTTAAATCGCACCTGCAGCTGGCCGCGACCTTGTGAAACATCATCTGCGTTGGGAGCAAGGCCCAAACCGTATGCAAGCTGGGCCAACGTAAGTGAATTTAAATCGCGGCTTAACAACCAGCTATCATCATTGCTCAAGGAAATAATATCGGCTTGGCGAAGCGCGTCCATGGTTTCGACCAAAATATCAGAACTAATTTTACCGTCATTAGTTGGCACATCTTCGCCCCGTGACCTTTCTTCACTCCGTGACTGGCGCCATAAACCCTCTAGCGCTATTAACGCAACCTCAAGCCTCCCCGCCGGGGTTAGGGATGCCAAGCCGCCTTCTGCTCTTTTCTTTCCCCATTCAGGCAATGACGCGGTTACCTCTGCACCAATAAAAACTACCGCCCATGAAAAATACATCCAGATAAGAAATATGGGTATGGTTGAAAGCGCACCATAAAGCGTTTGGTATGCAGGGAACGCCTGAACGTAAATTGCAAAACCTTTTCTAACCAATGCAAATAAAAGCCCGGCTGATAGCCCGCCAATAAGCGCATGGGAAACCTTCACCGGGCGAAAGGGAACAATTGCGTAAAAAACGCTGAAGGCAAAAATTGCCAATATAGTTGGGATAAGCCTAGTTATTAACCACGCAACCCCACTTAGCTGGTCAACATTAGCTAACTCGGCCATCTCGGTTAGGGCAAAAAGATACGTTGCCAATGACAAGCTACCGCCCAGCAGCAACGGCCCCATGGTAAGCACGGCCCAAAACATCATCATGCGCGGAATAAACGCCCGCTTGGCCTTAACCCTGAATATATCGTTGAGGGCAGATTCAATTGTTGCCAACAGCATTATGGCAACGGCCGCCAAGGCAACAATCCCAATTGCGGTTAGCCCCCCGGCCTTGCCAACAAATTCGGAAAAATGCTCTTGAACGCTGGAAATTGTTTCCGGCAAAAATGCCTCAAATATTAGTGCCTGCAGGCGGTCGCGGATGCTGTCAAAAACGGGGAACGCTTTCAAAACGGAAAATGCTATAACGCCCAATGGAACCAGCGCCAGCAATGAGGTATAGCTAAGGGATGCGGCTATGCGCATTCCGCCATCTTTGCCAAAACGCCTGAAAACCAGCCGGGAAAAGTTTAGTAAATCTGTCATTCTATTATAATTCAACCGTCTGTTAACCCGATTTCGGGCATCATACACCCATGAACCATAACCCCAAAGTAATGAAATATAACCAGTTTTTTAGTCTTCTTGCACTTTTTGCTTACCCCTCTTTGGTGTAAAGTGCTAACTG
>DAOWFB010000036.1 GCA_030638205.1 Thalassospiraceae bacterium | reverse complement strand
CTGACCCCGCGTGAAGAGCGCGTATTGCGTATGCGTTTTGGTATCGGCATGAACACCGACCACACGTTGGAAGAGGTCGGCCAACAGTTTAGCGTAACCCGTGAACGTATTCGCCAAATCGAAGCCAAAGCATTGCGCAAGCTAAAACATCCTTCGCGCTCGCGCAAACTGCGTAGTTTCCTTGACTATTAATATTTGGAAGCTAAAACAATATCGGGCTGGGGAAAAAGTCTCCCCAACGCCCACGGTGGGCCTGTAGCTCAGCTGGTTAGAGCCGGCCGCTCATAACGGTCTGGTCGCAGGTTCGAGTCCTGCCGGGCCCACCATTTATTTTCCGAGAACACGTAAATTAAATCAAGAACGCCCTTGAAAGTTAAGCCCGCACAAACCCCGCACAAACATTGTCAGGGTGATCGTTTTCCGTGCTTTTTTGGCTCTATTATTGACATAGAAGAAATATGTGCTGTCCTACGACAGGCACGCAAAATAAGACCGGTCACGGGCCTTATTTGCATTTTGCAAAATTATTGCGCTTTTAATCGGCACCTCCATTTAGCAACTAGCTGATTATTAACAATAAATAACAATCAAGCCCTCGGCACAATCTTGGCACGTCCCTTGCTCTTAATATTGGAGTATTGGAGTGAAGTATTGGGGTGAAGTAGTGGTGAAGCAGCGTGGATTATTCGTGGGAATTTCATGCGGTAATAACCATATGAGTAATTAAGTAAAGAAAATTGGAGGCAAATCAATGGAGCAAGTCTTGGAATCACCTACCAACAACATAAAAGAATTTGTGGCTAGTGGGTTGGTAAGCAACACCAAGGTTCTAATCGTTGATGACGAGCCAGATATCGTCGAAGAGGTTGTCGAACAGCTTGAAGACGAAGGCATTGAATGTCTTTCTGCCCATAATGCCCAAAACGCCATTGATATTGTTAGTGCTGACCCTGAAATTGGTGTTGTTGTAACCGATATACGAATGCCCGGCATGGATGGCCTGGAAATGGCCCGGCAAATGAAGGCGGGAATTGATAATAAAGAGCGCGACCTTTTTGTAATTGTTGTTACCGGACATGCCGGAATGAAGGAAGCAGTGGAAGCATTGCAAATAGGGGCAGAAGATTTTTTAACCAAGCCGTTATCGTCTGATCATTTGCTGCATTCGGTACGCCGTGCCGGCGAAATGGTTCATCTGCGCCAAGGAGAACGCAATTTTAACAAAAGGCTTGAAGCTGAGGTCGATCTTAAAACCGCAGAACTTAAACAAGCGATGCAAAAGCTAAATACCGCAAACCATATTAAAGACCAGTTCATGTCAACCATGGGTCACGAATTGCGCACACCATTAAACGCAATTAACGGTTTCGCCGGATTTTTGCAGGACAAACTAAAAGGACACCACGATAAATCAATCTATGAATATTTGGATCATATTATTGATTCCGGCAATCGTCTTTCGGATACCATCGAAAACATACTGGAATTTTCCGAAACCCTTTCCGGCGAACGCAAGGCGCGCATGGATGAAATTATTCTGACTGACGTGCTTAATAATATTTTCGGACAATATGCCGCCATGGCCAAAGAAAAAAACATATCCATTCGCATAGATGATTTAGATCAAAGCCAAACTATAATTACCGATCATGCAATGCTGGCGCGCGCCCTTGGTTGTTTGGTTGATAATGCAATCAAATTTTCCCCTGATGGTACAGAAATAATAATTGGGACAAAATCCAATGATGACACTGTTGTAATATTTGTAACCGACCACGGTTGCGGGATGAGCAGCGATGACATTGTAATTGCAAAAAAACCCCTAATGCAGGTGGACGGCAGCCTTACCCGCAAATCCGAAGGTTCCGGCATTGGTCTTAGCCTTGCCATAATGTTGGCCGAGCTACAGGGCGGTAATTTGGAAATTGACAGCACGCCCGGCGTTGGCACCACCGTTAGCATCAACCTTCCACAAGGTTGAATTGGGCAAACCTATGAATAAAAAAAGAAACTTTTTAAGCAAGCCGACAGTGATGCTGCCATTGCTAATTTGTCTTATTGGCGTTGCCACCGCAGGTGCCTCAACCGCAACCTTGTTTAGTGCAGCCATTGACGAAGATAAATCCAGATTAAAACAAATTGTAAACGTGCAGGCCAGACTGATGGAGGCGGTTGCCAAGTTTGATGTGGAACACGGAGAAGCTGCCCATCCCGATGGTTCGTTTGTTGCGACCATGGGCCAAATTGTCGATGCCCATAAATCGCTTGGTGGGTTCGGTGAAACCGGTGAATTTGTAATTGGTAAATTGATTAATGGGGAAATTGCCATATTGCAAAAACCCAGATTTGACGGTGATGTAAATTTTCAGGTGCCGCCATTTATTCCCGAGCCCATGCAGCGTGCGCTGAACGGTGAAACTGGTGAAATTATTGCCATTGATTACAAGGGCAATCAGGTTTTGGCATCCTATGCTTCGGTTGGCATCTTGAATATTGGTTTGGTTGCAAAAATTGATACGGATGAGGTTTATCAGCCATTTATAATATCCGGCACTATTATTGCCGTGCTTACGTTATTAATGATTGTTGTTGGCGTCTATGCGTCGCGTAAATTTTCTGTTCCGTTTGCACAGCTTGAAAAAAGCCAGACCCGTTTTAACAAAAGCCAGGAATTTGCCAACATCGGAACCTGGGACTGGAATGTTAAAACTGGTGAATTGTATTGGTCGGACCGCATTGCCCCCTTGTTTGGGTATAAAAAGGACGAGCTTGAAACCACGTATGATAATTTTGTTGGCTCCATCCACCCCGATGACCGTCAAATGGTAACCGATGCAGTAACTGCCTGCGTTGAAACCGGTGCCGAATATAATATTGAACATCGCACCCTGTGGCCCGATGGAACGGTTCACTGGCTGCATGAAAGTGGCGATGTTGTGCGCGATGATGCCGGCAGTCCGCTTAACATGTTAGGTGTGGTGCAGGACATTACCGAACGCAAATCAATGCAAGAGCAATTAATTCAATCGTCCAAAATGGCAACGCTGGGTGAAATGGCAACGGGCGTTGCCCATGAATTGAACCAGCCCTTAAATGTTATTCGCATGGCGGTGGGTAATTTAAAAAATAAATTAAAAAATAACAAGCTAGACGTAGACCACCTTAACGACAAGTTGAACAAAGTAGATTCAATGGTTGAACGCGCAGCGTCTATTATTGACCATATGCGAATTTTCGGACGCACCGCAGCTAGCGATACAGAGCCATTAATCCCTGTTAATATAATTAATGGGGCGATGGGTTTGATGGGCGAACAATTACGTCTTGCAAATATTGATGTCACAACAACTGCAGATGAAGAAGATAATTTAATTCTTGGCAATCAAATACAAATAGAACAAGTGCTACTTAATTTGCTAACCAACGCCCGTGATGCGATGAAAGATAATAATGGCAATAAACATATTATGTTCAAGGTTAATTCAGATGATGACAGTGAATGCGTTAGCATCGAAGTAGAAGATAGTGGCGGCGGCATTGATCCCGAACATTTGCCCCGTATTTTTGAACCATTTTACACCACTAAAGAAGTGGGTCAGGGCACCGGGCTGGGGCTTTCCATTAGTTATGGCATAATTGCCGAAATGGGAGGCAGGATAGAAGCCGAAAATACGGCTACTGGGGCGAAATTTATAATCACCCTGCCTGCGCGCAAGCGTGAACGGGCGGCTTGAGAAAGCATTTAAAAGAATTTAACCGCCACCATTGGTTGACCGGGGCCATAGCACCTGATATCAGCCCCTTTTGTAAGTTTTCCCGCATCAAAGCCGCACCCCTTAAATAGTAAGCAAAACCATGTTTGAAATTCATTACCGCAAGGCTATCTCAATGAAGGCCGATTTATTGTCGGGCCTGACCGTGGCATTGGCATTGGTGCCCGAAGCCGTGGCATTTTCGTTTGTTGCCGGTGTTCATCCGTTATCGGGGCTTTATGCCGCATTTATGGTTGGGCTTATTACGGCCCTAATCGGTGGCCGGCCGGGCATGATATCGGGTGCAACGGGCGCACTTGCGGTGGTGATGGTATCGCTTGTTGCTGAACACGGCGTGCAATACCTATTTGCCACTGTTGTTTTAATGGGGCTGATACAAATTCTGGCGGGTGTTCTTAAGCTTGGTAAATATATTCGCATGGTACCCCATCAGGTAATGCTGGGCTTTGTTAACGGACTGGCCATAGTAATTTTTCTTGCCCAGCTAGGGCAGTTTCAGGTGCCAACCACGGGTGGCGGCTATGAATGGATGGCCGGAAGCCAGCTTTATATGATGCTAGGCTTAGTGGCGCTGGCCATAGCCATAATTATGTTATTGCCAAAATTGACCAATGCCGTTCCCGCCCCGTTGGTTGCAATATTGGCCATTAGCGCAATTACCCTTGGGTTCGATCTTGATGTTAGAACGGTGGGCGACATGGCATCAATTGCCGGCGGACTGCCGCAATTTAGCATTCCAATGGTTCCCCTAACCATGGAAACATTGATAATAATATTGCCTTATGCATTTATTCTGGCGGCCATTGGCTTAATTGAAAGCCTGCTTACATTGACGGTGATTGATGAAATTACCGATACCCGTGGTCAAGGTAATCGCGAATGTGTCGGCCAAGGCACGGCCAATGTTGTAACCGGGTTTTTTGGCGGCATGGGCGGTTGCGCCATGATTGGTCAATCGATGATTAACGTTAATTCCGGCGGACGGGGCAGGGCATCGGGTATTTCGGCGGCATTATTTTTGCTTGGTTTTATATTGTTTGCATCAAACCTAATTGAAATGATCCCATTGGCGGCATTGGTCGGCGTAATGATGGTGGTTGTTATTGGTACGTTTGAATGGTCTAGCTTTAGGATACTTAGCAAGATACCAAAATCAGATGCTTTTGTTCTTATTTTGGTATCTGGCGTAACCGTATTTACCGATTTGGCAATAGCCGTGGTTGTCGGCGTTATAGTTTCAGCCCTTGTTTATGCATGGGGCAATGCAACACGAATGATGGCGACCACAACCGTCAATGAACAGGGCGGTAAAATATACGAAGTTCAAGGTCCGTTATTTTTTGGTTCGGTAACGGGATTTAGGGATTTGTTCGACCCGGAAAACGACCCCGATGATGTGGTGGTTGATTTTAAAAACTCGCGCGTCGCCGATCATTCCGGGCTTGAAGCCATTGATACCTTGGCCGAACGCTATCAGCGCCGGGGTAAGCGTTTGCATCTGCGTCATCTTAGCCCCGAATGCCGCAAACTGCTGCACCGGGCCAAAGACCTGGTCGAGGTAAACGTAATCGAAGATCCCAATTACCACATTGCAACCGATGAGCTTGCTTAAAGATCATTTTATAGGGCGTTTATTTTTTTTAAATGCTCGAGCGTATCTTTGACGGTTTCGTCTAGCCCATATTTGGGCTCGAACCCCAGTTGGCTGCGGGTCTGGCTATCATCAACTCGCCATTCGCGATCTTTTATGCTGTTGTGCAATTCGCGGGTATAGGTTTGGGGAAAGCCAAACATTTTAGCCGTGATGGCATTTATTATCGGCACCATCCCAGTCATGAATTCTGGCATTTTCATTAATGGCAAACCGATGGATGGATCATGTTTTTTTGCGGCAACTACATAATCGTAAATTTCAGGCGCACTGTGCAGTGCAATATAACGTCCACCGGGGGTTCCTTTTTCATAGGCTAGGCGATGAACGGCTGCAACATCGCGAACATCTACCAGTAATAAATTAATTTTTGGCGCACCCAGTTTAAGCGCACCCTTGGCAATGGAAAGAATTACATCGGTTGATGGGGTAGAGCGATTAAACCCCGGGCCAAATACACCGCCGGGAAGAACGCTGACCATATCAAGGCCCATTTCTTTCGCCACCTTCCATGCGTGGCGTTCGCCCATGGTTTTTTCTTTTATATATGGCACCGAAACATCATCAATCCAGCTTTGCTCAGTTGCATCGGGCGCGCCCTTGGCCACCGGGGTAATGGTTGCGCACGATGATGTAAGCACCACCCGCTTAATGCCAGCACTTGCCGCGGCCCGAAGGGCGTTTTCCATTCCCTCAATGCCGGTGGCAATCATTTTTTCTGCATCAGATTTATTTTTAGGGGTCATGTCATAAACAGCGGCAACCTGAAACAACCCATCCATTCCTTTGCAGGCTGCATTAAGCGACGCCATATTGAAAAGATCGGCTTTGACAATTTCAACACCTAGTTTTTTTAGCTCACGGGTTTTGCTTTCATCATCCGGGTTACGAACAGATGCCCTGACCGAGTATCCGTGCCGGGCCAAATCGGCCACCAATGCCCCGCCAACATGGCCGCTGGCACCTGTTACAAGCACACATTTTGTCATTAAATCTCTCTCCAAAAACCCCTAATAAACTCCAATGGAGCATTCTCAGCAAACCGTGTACCTATTTTTATTTAATCAAAACCCAATAAATGTTGTTATTGGAGCTAAAAAAAATCACCTATGTACTATTGATGGTAATAAATGGCTGTTTTCTCTCTATAAATAGGTTTTTTTATGCTTCTCAAAGTTGCCGCCTTGGAAAAATTGGGTTAGGGTGCTTTCGTTCAAGCAGTGGGCGGAAAGCACCACTGTATAATTTTTCGGAGGATACAAGGAAATGGCTACGGGTACGGTTAAATGGTTTAACGAAACCAAAGGTTTTGGATTTATTCAACCTGATGCAGGTGGTGACGATGCGTTTGTGCATATCTCTGCTGTTGAAAAAGCAGGTTTGCGCTCACTAAGAGAAGGCCAGAAAGTTGAATATGAACTGGTTGAAGGACGCAACGGCAAAGCCGCTGCAGAAAATCTGGTTGCACAAGACTAATAATTAAATACTAAAAAGAGAACGATATGACACCAGAAGAAATAGGCAAGGTTCAGACCTACCTAAGGAAAACCTTTGGCAATAACCGTCTAACGGTTCAGCCACCTACAAAGCCAGATGCCCCGATAGAGGTCAGTGTTGGTGAAGAATTCATTGCTGTATTGCACCGTGATGAAGACGAAGGAGAGGTTTCTTATTCGCTGGTAATGACCATTCTCGATATTGATATCGAAGACGTTTAAAGCGTATTCGTATACATACTAGTAATAAGTGCTATCGCCCTATTGGTTAAACCCAATTTGGCGATAGTGCTTATTTTTTGTCCAATATACCGACGTATTTAAATGGCACCAGAGTTAACCCCGCGTTTAGTAAACCGACATAGAATATTTGAAGATATTTGGGGTTAATACCAAACATGAATAAGAACACTGATAAAAAGCCCTTATGGCCACAAACACCCGAAGGCACAACCGATTGGGATGTGGTGTTTGAGGATCCGACAAACGGATTTGTTGCAATTATTTCTCAGGCAAAAACACCTGAAACTTTGCAACAAACAACCATGTTAATAATCAAAAAACTTTTTACTCGCGATGATGATGGCGCAGAGGTGTCTCGTTTTTCTGCTCAACTTGACCAAATTATTTCCGGGGTTGAAAAAGGTGGCCAATTAGATGCAACAGTTGACGCTGTTGTTAGTCTTTTGCGAACAATAAAAGAAGAGCGCAAGGAAAGAGCCCGCGAATACCTGGAAAACAAAAAAAAGGGCGTGATTTCAGGTGAAAGACGAACTCGACGCAAGAAAAATACCCTTGCAGCAAAAATGTTTCGTGGGCTTCTTGCTGCAAGCGAGCCTAAAATTGCAATCCCAATAATATTGCTATTGATAGCTGTTGTAGTGACCACGGTAATATATTTTGCTACTGCACAAAGAAAAACGCCTCCTCGGGAAGTGGCGCCAGCCATTCAGCAAGGCCAACAAACGCCACCAGGCGCAGATGACGCGCAAACAAAAACTGATGAAACAGGCGTAGATTTATCAACGGGAAATGAGGGTGACAGGGGCGACGCGCCGGATGTTGAAGGCGAAACCATAAAAAAGGTTTCAACATGGCCCCGGCCTGTATTGGTGCAGCCCATGCGGTGGCCATTAATTCGTGAAAGTAAAAAAGATAGATTAATTCCTTATGCAACTATTATATATGTTAATAGCGCAAAGGCAGTTTCAGCTATTTGTATTAATTATCCTGTTATTAAAGAAAAGCTGCTCATTTCATTTAGCAGGGCAGGGCTGGGCAATCGTCAGCCAAATGATCCTCAGTTAAAAGAAATAGCCGCCGCAGCAACGAATGCAATTAACAAACGCGTTGGTCCGGCGGTTGCATACATAGAAATTATTAAATACGGACAAAAAGGTTACCGCGCCACCAACACGCCGCCTTGTCGCCTCGCCAGAGATTATTAATTAATTTTAATTACATAACATGCGGTTTTGTAATTATGCCGTTTGCCACCTGTAATTCGCGTATGTAAACAATTATGGCTTCGATTTCCGATGGCTTCACGTTTTCCTGTCGCGGCATATCGCCAAAGGGCCAGTGATGGCGCCTAACGCCTAATTTCACCGCCCGGCGAATGCTCTCATCGGCATGGTGGCCGGGGTTATAAATGCTATGTACCAGCGGCGGGCCTTGTTCTGTGCCTGAGGCATTTTTTCCATGGCACTGGGCGCAGGTGTTATCAAATGCCTTTTTGCCCCGTTTTGCCTGAAGCGATAATTGTGGCACCTGCACAACAAGGGGCGGTGGTTCACTAGTTTCGGGCGAGCTGCTAATTTTCCACATGGTTGCAGCAAGACCAAGAACCAAAAAACCTCCTACAAACAGGGCAGAAGCATTAATTTTCATTTTTGTTTTTATTCCCAATTTAAATCCAGCCTCGACAATGGACGTTACCCCCAATGGAAGGTCAAGTGTAAGGTCTGGCGGAAGGCTAAGACGTATTTTACCTCAACCACTTGCATGGCCTTATTTCATCATGGATTTAGAAAACGTTAGGAAAATAAGAGCATAATTGCCCTCAAGGCCGTGTGTCCGGGGGGGCGCGAAGCTCATGGCCAAAAAGTTAAATAAGTAAAAACCACACAAAAGGTAACAAAAGACATCGGGCCGGCAATATATGGAAAATGGACTTAATTACTGTTCTGTGCTTGTGGTGGATGACAACGCATCATCTCGAACAATTATTACGTCAGCATTAAATGAAATCGGGTTTGGTTATGTTCGTTCCGTCAGTAACGGCGCCATGGCTATGTCACATCTTATGGAATCTGTTGGCTCGCCAATGAACGGATCAACCCCACCGGTTGATCTTGTTTTAAGTGAGTGGGATATGGGCCCGGTTGGTGGGCTGATGCTTGCACGCTGGTTGAGGATGAGCAAGCAATCACCCAATAGGTTCATGCGCATGGCATTTGTAAGCGGCAATCTTGATGCCGAAAGGGTCGAGCTATCACGCCTTGCTGGCGTAAACAGCGCCATGTCCAAACCGTTTACAATAAACAAAATTAAAAAACATTTGATGGATCTGATGACCGGGAACCCTGTTTTTGTTAAAAGTCCCAGCTATTTTGGGCCGACCCGTAGACGCAGGGATAGCGACATTTCATTGTTTGAACGTCGTCATATGCGCGACATAACAAACGAAGATTTAGGTCAAGGCACCCATCCGCATTTGGGCGGATTTAATTTGCCAAATTATATGTCCCATATAATGGGAGGAACTCCGCGCAATAATATTGATTATACCGCGCTGGATTGGGCCCATACATTGATGGGCAAATGGTCACAAGATTATGCCGATTGGATAAAAGGCGATGTTGAACAGATGCGAAAAGCACTTGGAATAATAGTGCGCGGTGAAAACCATCGTGCCCGCGCATTGGCGCTTTTGCATACGGTCTCAACGCGCATGATGCGCGAAGGCCAAGCAATGAATTATCCGCTTGTTTCTGCTTTTGCCCGCACCTTGAAGGCGGCGTTTGAAAGCCCCCAAGGGGCCAGAAGTCAGGTATTTGAAATTGCCGAAACATCCATCCTTGGTCTTGAGGCGGTAATTTCAACCCATGCCTCAGGCCGGGGTGGTGATGTATCACAAGAATTGGAAACATCGTTGATGCGTATGGAACAAAAACTTGGCCACATAAACCCCGGCCATACTAGCCATTATGCCGGGCTTGTTGCCGCAAAATAACCTTGCGTTTTCTGATTTGCTTGAACCGGGCATGCCTACCCCCCATCTTTCTTCAATGAGCAAAAATAGCCCGAAAAACCCGCCAGCGGCCAAAATATATGCCAAGATATATGTATGCACAAACTTTCGTGCCGGCGTTCATTCTTCATGTGCTGAGCGTGGATCAAAGCAAATATTCAAACAGCTATGCAGTCTTGCAAGCGAAAGATCACCAAAAATTGGCAAAGAAATTATTGTCGAACAAATCGTTTGTCTTGGCCAATGTGAGCGTGGGCCCAATGTGCGTATAGCCGGGAAGGAAATAATAAACGGTGTTAGAGGTGAAGATCTGGGTGCAATCGTAGATAGCGCAGTATCCACGATAGATTCTAGCAATGATATAGATTAGCAATTGCAAGCTACCCCGTTGATGGGTTAAATAATCCCCTAACATTTTTCAGTTTATGGAGCATTCAGGCAATGGCGTCTTACCAATATATTTATGTAATGAAGGGTTTGGGAAAATCCTACCCCGGCGGGAAAGAGGTTCTAAATGATGTAACCTTATCGTTTCTTCCTGGCGTTAAAATTGGCGTTCTTGGCCATAACGGTGCCGGTAAATCAACATTGCTTAAAATCATGGCCGGCATAGAAAAAGATTATGTTGGCGAAGCATGGGCGGCCGATGGGGTAAAGGTTGGCTATCTGGAACAAGAGCCCGAGCTTGACCCTAAAAAAACCGTTGGCGAAAATGTAATGGAAGGCTTAGGCGAGGTTAAAGACAACCTCGATCGCTTTAATGAAATTTCCATGAAATTTGCCGAACCCATGGAAGATGATGAAATGACCGCATTGCTGGAAGAGCAAGGCGACCTACAGGAAAAAATCGACGCGCAAAACGGTTGGGAGTTTGAGCGCACCATTGAAATAGCCATGGACGCGCTTCGTTGCCCGCCATTTGATGCCGAAGTGACAAAGCTATCGGGCGGTGAAAAACGCCGGGTCGCGCTGGCCAGATTATTATTGCAAAAACCTGATTTGCTGTTGCTGGATGAACCAACCAACCATCTCGATGCAGAATCTGTGTCATGGCTGGAACGTCATCTGGAAGAATACAGCGGAACGGTAATGATAGTTACCCATGATCGTTATTTCCTAGATAACGTAACCGGATGGATTTTGGAGCTAGATCGCGGCAACGGCATCCCCTACGAAGGCAATTATTCATCGTGGTTGGAGCAGCAGGAAAAACGCCTGGCCCACGAAGAAAAAGAAGAAACCGCACGCCAGCGCACCCTTAAGCATGAATTGGAATGGATACGCCAGTCACCGAAAGCGCGGCACGCAAAATCTAAGGCCCGTATATCGTCTTATGATGAACTGCTGGCCAAGGACAAGGAAAAGCGTCTCGGTGCCTCGCAGATATCAATTCCCGCAGGGCCACGCCTTGGCGATCTGGTGATAGAGGCCGAGCATTTAAACAAGGCCTTTGGCGACAAGGTTTTGATAGACGACCTTTCTTTTAAATTACCGCCCGGCGGCATAGTCGGCATTATTGGCCCCAACGGTGCCGGTAAAACAACATTGTTTCGTATGATTACCGAACAAGAAAAACCCGATGGCGGCGTTTTAAAATTGGGCGATACGGTCAAGCTTGGCTATGTGGATCAATCGCGCGACAGCCTTGATGGCAATAAAAACGTCTGGGAGGAAATCTCAGGCGGGCTTGATATTCTTGAGGTCGGTAAAAAAGAAATCCAAAGCCGGGCTTATGTTTCATGGTTTAATTTCAAAAGCGGCGATCAGCAGAAAAAGGTTGGTCAGCTTTCCGGTGGTGAGCGCAATCGGGTTCATCTGGCAAAAATGCTTTTAACCAATGCCAATGTATTGCTGCTGGATGAACCGACCAATGATCTGGATGTGGATACGCTTCGCGCGCTGGAAGAAGCACTTTATGATTTTGCCGGTTGCGCGGTAATCATTTCCCATGATCGCTGGTTCCTTGACCGTATTGCCACGCACATACTTGCCTTTGAAGGAAATTCCGAGGTTGTGTGGTTTGAAGGCAATTACGAAGACTACGAGGCCGATAAGAAAAAACGCCTTGGCGATGATGCCGACCAGCCGCATCGGATTCAATACAAACCCCTTACTAGGTAGCTACTGCCAGATAAATATGTTCCACCAGCAGAAAAAAACACGATGTTGATGAAAGATGTGCGGATCATAGTAACGGGCGGAGCTATGAGGCAATGCGCCCGAACTCATTAAGTTTTTCAGATGGGCCGTTTAATCTGGGCGGTGCGATTGTTGCTGCTCAGATTCTGCCACAAGGCGTTTGTGGCGTTATGAATGGCCGGGTAATTGAAGCGGCGAAATTAGACAAAAATGTCGAGCAGGGGCGGTTTGACATATAGGGCCTGGCAAAATTAGGGTCTGGCAAAATTAGGGCTTGGCAATCACCGTTTATAGCCATAAGCGAACATTAGCCGCGCTTATTTTGTAAAAATTACTATGGATATTCCCGCATTGGCCCACCATGTAATTTGTATGGTTATTCTAAGTTTAGTAACTTTCGTTTTGAGTTAAAACCAGACTTAAGTTTAAATCCTTGGAAAAACTCAAAAATGACCGGCGTAAAATGAATCTAATTGCTGGCGGTAGATATTCTGGAAGAATTTAGGTGCACCAACAAAAGAGAAAAGGCGCATGAACAACAAAAAAGCTACTGTCTGGCGATTGATACCAATACAAGTCACCACAATTATAGTTTTTGCCCTTGCTTGCTTGTACTTAATTCCTCATTTCATCAAGGAAAGCGCAGAAGATGAGGCCGTCATCTCGGCTCAATTAATGGCCAAGCAATTTATCCTGATGCGTTCATATTATACGGAAAACGTGGTTAGTAAAATTATCGCAAGCGATACGAAAATAATCCCCCATTTTAATCACAAGCACATGCCAGAGGGCATACCCCTGCCAGCCAGTTTTATCCTAGATATGAGCGACCTGATGCAAGATAGCTCCATCAGGCTCAAGTTTTATAGTCCGTATCCCTTTGCCAACCGTGGGCATCGCACCTTGGATACCTTTGGCAAGGACGCATGGGCGCATTTAAGAAAAGACGCGGGGGACCCATTCATCCTCAGCGAAAATGACAACAATGCCTACACGGTCCGGGTTGCCGTTGCGGACACCATGGTCAATCAAGTTTGCGTCGATTGTCACAACAGCCATTATTTAAGCCCCAAGACCGACTGGAAGCTAGGTGACCTGCGTGGTGTGCTGGAAATTTCAAAAGATATCAGCGTCGAGGTGGAAAATGGTCTCTGGACAGGTCGTTTTCTGGCCCTAGCCTTGGTGCTGGTTTTTGGCGGTGTTACGTTTTTTTCTTTCCGATTACAACGCGATGAATTCAAAAAATCTGAAAAGGTGCTTGCTGACAATCTTGAGGAACTGGATTTTCAAAAGTTCGCTCTTGATGAGCACGCCATCGTCAGCATTACAAATGTTCAGGGGGATATCACATATGCTAACGAAAAATTCTGTAATATCAGCGGATATTCTCGTGATGAATTGATCGGGGAGAACCACCGTATCATTAAGTCAGATGAACACCCACCCGAGTTTTTCGCAAATATGTGGAAAACGATCTCCAAAGGAAGTGTGTGGCATGGAGAGATAAGGAATAAGAGAAAAGATGGTCTAAGCTATTGGGTCATGAGCACCATCGTTCCCACCATTAACGCCAAGGGAAAGCCGTTTCAATATATTTCTATTCGCACCGACATCACCAAGCGCAAGGAGGCTGAAATGGAGGCTTTAACGGCAAGCCGTGCCAAATCAGACCTGATGGCCAACATGAGTCACGAACTACGCACACCGCTAAATGCCATCATCGGTTTTTCAGATACAATTATAAATGAAATGTTCGGCCCTATCGGCAATGACAAATATCAGGAATATATGGATGACATTAATCACTCCGGTAAACACCTGCTTGAGCTCATCAACGATATTCTCGATGTTTCCGCCATTGAGGCAGGGGCCGTGGAACTGCATGAAGAAGTTATTGATATATCAAGCGTTGTTGATTCCGCAATTCGCCTGATCGCTCCTCGGGCTGATAAGGGAAAGGTGAGCGTCTCATCCTCAATTGGTGCCGAAACTTTGCAGATTTACATGGATGAGCGGCGCGCCAAGCAAATTTTTCTCAACTTGCTGAGCAACGCGGTCAAATTTACGCCAGAGGGGGGAGAGGTATCTGTGAGTTCATGGGTAAATGAGGATGGCTCGCTTTCCATTTCCGTTGCCGATACGGGCATTGGTATGGATGAAGGCGAGGTCGCGAAGGCTCTCAGCGTATTCGGCCAAGTGGACAGTGGCCTCGATCGTAAACATGAGGGCACTGGCTTGGGGTTGCCCCTAGCCAAGAGACTGGTAGAACAGCATGAGGGCACCCTGGAAATCAAAAGCAAGAAAGGCCATGGCACGCATATAATTGTTACTTTCCCCAGTAAACGGATACGCCTGATATCCGATTGTCCGACGTTTCGGGCGACACAATCAGACGATGTCTGGTGATCGGCTCAAGCGTAGGCGCGTGCGCACGGTGCGCGATATCTTGTCGACGGAGATATTGAGCAGGGCGGTGATAACGATCAATACCAGCGCCCTATCGAAGCGAATGTCGACAAATGCGCTGTCCACGTAAAACCCCAACGTATGAATGCCGAGAATTCCGAGGATGGCGGTTTCCCGCATGATCACCTCCCAGCGATAAAAAAGGAACGCCAGAAATTGCCGGTATATTCGGGGCAGAACATCATAGGCATAGAGGTTCAGCCCCTTCGGTGCGTCGGCGCGCGCGGGAAGCTGGTCCGCATGATGGCCGATCAGGTGTCCGATAATAGCCCCGTTGTGCAAGGAAAGGGCAACTATGGCCGGCAACATAGAAGGCCCCCACAGCTGCAGGAAGACGTAGGCCATAATGTATTCAGGTGTTGAGCGCATGATGACCAAGAACATGTGGCCCGCTTTGCGCGGCCATCTGCCGAAGAACTTGGCCGAAACCAGGGGGAAGAAAATGAGCGTCAACCCCCCCGCCCCCACTAGGGCGATCATCGTCAGCACAACGGTGTTAACGATGCCGGGTAGAGCTTGTTCGACAACAACAACCCGCAGCCATTGGCCAAATATATAAAAAGTGTCCACATTGTAAGACTCGACCCAGCGCAAGGGTCCGGGGACAATATCCTCGGTAAGGAAGCGCACCACATTTACCATCGAAATGTCCGCCCCCACCGGCAAGACAAACAGGGCCGTCGCCACATAAAAGGGCACCAGCTTTGGGCGCATCCACCAGCGCATGGAGGCGATCAGTGCGAAGAATAAATACAACAGCGCCGCAACCTCCTCATAATTCCCCTGCTTGAACGCCGACTCCAGATGGAAGCCGATTGTCGGCAGGCCGATAAAGCCGAGCACCGTGCTGGAACGTAATCCACATTCCAGCCGGTATAGGGTGTAGGTTTTAATGTGCGCCCATACGTCGGGGATGCGAACGAACAAGAAGAAGGAAATAAACCCGGTCCCCTCGGGTGCTGCCTTCAGGTGCGCCTGATCGGATTCATCAAGGATTTCAGAATAAACCTTGGCGAAGATACCCGCATAGGGGATGGCCAACGCCAGCACTCCGGTAAGCGGCGTCAGTCCGAACGCCTGAAGAAAAATAAGTCCCCAGAAAAGCTCGTGAATGGCGCGAATGAAAGCGCAGAAAAAACGCACCCCGGGATTGTGAAAGACCATCGACAGGGCGAAACCGAGGGCGCTTCCCAAGGCTACCCCTATTATGGCGAACGCCAACGTGTTGAGGAATGCCCGGCCCAGGTTTTCGGTGGTGAAGAAGTCGGGCGATACCGCACCAAGCGCCATCCGCCCCATTTCCTGCCACGGATCCAGTGTGCTGATTTCAAGGTCGCCGACCAAAACGCAGAACACGGCGATACCAATAAACGACAAGCTTATCCTCACCAGCGGTGAGGCGGATCGCTTGATGGTCTGACCATTAATGGTGGTAAAGGTCGTCAAGGTCGGACGGCTCCATGCCAGACGAGGGTTGGTCCAAGACGATGCGTCCATCCTTGATACCGATGATGCGGTCCGAATACGCCAGCGCCAGCGTCACGTCATGCAGCGCCATAACCACGGTCTCGTACCCTTCGTAGATGCAGTCCAGAATAACTCGGGCCTGTTTCTCATCAACCGCCGAAACTGGTTCGTCGCCAAGTAAGATGCTGCTGCCCTGATGGATGGCACGACCTACCGCGGTGCGTTGGCGTTGACCGCCGGAAAGCTCACCGACCGGCGTGAATAGCTTATCCTCCAGCCGCAAGCGGCGTGCGATTTCGCGTATCGGGGCCACTTCCCTTTGCATCGGATGGGCCAAGTTCAACACGTTGTACCAAGCCGGATGGCGGTTCAGTCTGGCGATATAAATATTGTGAAACACAGACAGGGTCTGAACCAAGCCCAAGTCCTGAGGAAGCAAGGCGATCTCTTTCTTGTGCTGTTCGTAGAGGAGATTGAGCAGCGTTGTCTTGCCGGCACCGCTTTGGCCCACCAAAGCCACGTGTTCACCCTGACGTATGGAAAGCGATACGCCGTTGAGCACGGCGTGACCGTTATATTGTACGCTAGCATCCTGAATATCGAACAAAGCCATAAGTTCTTATTTATAGCATGTCGAACCGATCTCCTAGTCCAACAAGCCGACCTTCTTGCCAACATCGACAATGGGCTGATAGTCCGAATTTCTGGCTGGAATAAAACTCCGACGCGGGAACGAGGCTAAAAGATCGGGATCCTTCATTTCGAGAAGGGACCTCGTGACCTTGTCCTTGAAGCCCGCACCGAAGATTGTGTTCACGTCGCCACGAATCGACCATTGATAATCCGGGTAAGGCGGCGTCTTCCAGATGATCGATACTTTGGACGGATCGACCTTGCCCGCTTTGATTTCGTTTTCCCAAACCTTGAAATTCAATGCGCCAACCTGATAGGCACCAGACTGAACCAACTGAATGGTCTTCGAATGGTCACCGCTGAATCCAACCCTTTTAAATACGTCTTCCGGAGATTTCTTGAAATGCTCGCGGATATAAAATTCGGGCATTAACCGTCCCGAGGTGGAACCCTTCGAGCCAAATGTGAAGGTCTTGTCTTGGATTTTGCCCGGAAAATCCTTGCCTTCTTTCAGGCCGGTGCTGGAGTTGGCAATAAAATAAGTGACGAACGCTTGATCCTCGAAACCCTGGGCGATGGCCTCAGAGCCCGGCACCCGCAACCGCGCACGCACTCCAGAAAGGCCACCGAACCACGCAAGCTGAACCTGATTGTTGAGAAATGCGGTGACCGCCGCACCGTAAGATTTTACCGGGATATATTTTACCTCAACCCCCAGTTCCTGGGAAAGATATGTCGCCACCTTGTCAAAGCGACTACGCAATCTGGATTCATCCTCGTCAGGGATCGCGGTGAAGACAAACGTCTCGGCATGGGCGACGGACGTCAGCGCCAAAAATACAAAAAGAAAACTGAGAATTTTTTTCATGCCATATTCCTATATAGCAATGTCAATTTAGCCCCCAGGGCCCAGGTGCCCTGCCTCCACGAAGTTGACCCTACGCCTAAAACAAAAACGCCTCAAGACCGCCATTGGCCTGGAATACAGGGCAATGCTGGCCTAAGGAACCGAATGCATCGGTTTATTTGAGGCGGACTTTTTGTTGTTTGGATTGATGGATGTTAATTACGGGTTGCGCTGGCGCTGGTGCTCATCCCGTCTGGGTCTTCCATGTCTGGCATATCCATAGCTGGCATACCGGAAATAGTCGGCATGGAATTGGGCTCGCCATTTCTTATTTGGTCTCTGCGATGTTGGCGATACAGGCTTCTGACGGTGGCATAGTAATCAATTGATGTGCGCTCGGTATCGTCAATTTCTTCCATGTTGCGCGCCCTGAAATCTACACTTTCGGACCCGCTACGGGTTGGGTTAACCCAACGCCTGTCGGTATTGATGGCCCAATTGGTAATGGGGTCGGTGAAATAATCGGCGACCAGCCCCACCGTATCGCGGGGGTTTGATGGGCCAAATATTGGCAACATAATAAACGGCCCTTCGTCCATGCCCCACACACCCAGTGTCTGGCCGAAATCTTCGGAATGGTCGGGATAGCCCATATCGGTTGCCATATCGAATAGACCACCAATGCCGATGGTTGTGTTTATGGCAAAGCGGGCAAAGGTGTCTGCGGCACGATCGCTGTCACCCTGCAAAATATCGTTAAGCAAAACCACTGGCGAGCTTAGGTTATCTAGAAAATTGCTAAATGCCGTTTGTACCGGCGGGGGCAACATGGCTTTATAAAAGGTGGCAGCAGGCCTAAGAAACCATGTATCAAGACCTCTGTTTACCTGAAAAATAACTCTGTTTAAGGGTTCCAGGGGGTCATTGGTCTCTATCTGCTCTGCTCTGGTTTCCGGATCCATGCTGGCAGATCCTGCCGCACAGCCCCACAAAATGGCAGAAAGTGCTAGCACTGCACCTACGCGCACCAATGCCCGCACAGGTCTTCTTGGTACAGATCTGGGCACAGGCCGATTAGCGGTGCGTCCTATGGTTTCAGTGTTTTTTGCTTCAGCGTCTTTGATAAGCAATTTTCTGTCTCTCCCAGTAGCCCTTGAACCTGAAATAATGCTCAGGATGGGTCTTCTTTATAGAATCGCATCAGTCGATAGTCACTAGTTCAAATATCATAGCAACAGATAAAAAACTAGCTGTCATGGGGGTTTGCCACATTGGAAAGTAAATGTGTTGTAAATAGGCAACAATATTGAAGTTAAT
>DAOWFB010000038.1 GCA_030638205.1 Thalassospiraceae bacterium | reverse complement strand
TAAATGTTAGTCTAGTATCCAGCACTATTTTTTATTGTTATTTTGTTTTTTATCTTACAAGGAAAACATATACTCTTTTAAATAGGATAGAAAACTTTTTGGAAAACGAAAAAACTTTTGAAATAAAGAATATTAAAGGTTTGATAGTTCCTCATGCCGGTTATACTTATTCAGGTAAAACTGCAGGGAAAGCGTTTAAATATCTTGAGAATCTTTCAAATAAAAAGCGGAATATTTTTTTGATAGGAGCGGCTCACAGATTCCCTATATACGTTTCTGTCGGAAATTATGATTATTATGAAACGCCTACTTGTTGTGGCTATTGCCGCAATGGTTGTTGCCGCGCAATCTTCACCATCATGGTCAAAGACCAGCCATGCGAAAGTCGGAAGCAAACACCGGTCGTCCATTAAAATAGGAAATAGTGACGTTGCTATTCCATTGCCGGGCGGAGAATGGAAAGTCATCGGTAGCGATGTTAGTGTTTGGTCTATCGGGGCAAAAAAAATAAACATCAACAAAAGAGCCTTGGCCAAGGTCGTTGATGGAAAACTGCATGGTGTGATTTATGTGCAGTCATCCGACCGAAGATCAGTAAGGGGATATAACGCCGATAAGTTTTGTGATCGGAAAAATATTCACCACATCGTTAATAACGGAAATTACAAGAAAGATCGTGATTGTTGGGGAGTGAATCACAATAGATTTAACTTATGGGATAAAGCGCCGAAATATATTAATCAGTCCTTTAGCTGGTTTGGTAAAAATAATATTCACACTCCGGCCAATATGATTGCTGTAATGTATTCAGTCGTTGGGGGCGGTAATTATGCCAAGATTATATACTTTTTTAATCCTGAGATAGAAGGCATATCACCTCCCACCTATGCTGAATGGGGCTCAAGCGATTGGCACCCGACTAAAATAAACCAATTTCCTAAAAAACAGGTCTACGTAAAAAAGAAGATTGCGTGGGGCAAGCGCTGGCATAAAAAAGTTTTATCGGCTGTAAACAAGTAAATATTTATAAAAAATAGCCGGGGTTTGGTTTGGCGCCAGATCCCGGTTTATTATTTTTTAAACAATAGAAAAAACCGCAAGCCACAATGAACCGATGGCATGAATGCCAAGGGTCGCTTTAATGGCCACAAGCATATTTTTTGTATCTGTCTGCTGGCGCATTATTAGTGCTGCCTTGATGGCCGCGCCTAACATTAATAACGGCAGCAATAGCGCCGCACCCGGCAATAATTGCTGGTAAATCATAAATCCGATTAATAAAAATGCCAGCAGGTGCAGGCTTAAATAAAGTATCGCGGTATTTTTATGCCCCAGCCTGACCACCAGTGTGCGTTTTCCCGATGCGGCGTCGGCATCCATATCGGGAACTTCGTTTACAATAAGTATCAGCGTCACCCACAGCCCAATAATTGCTGAAAATATAAATCCATCAATGCTGGCACCTGATCCTTGCAGCCATGCCGCACCCATTACGGGCAGGGGGCCAAAGCCAATCCCAACAGCAATTTCGCCCAAGCCCCGCGATGAAAGTATTAGCGGCGGTGCCGAATAAGCAATGCCAAGCAACACCCCGCCAGTTCCCAATGCGATTATCATCCAACCTTTTATGACAACCAGCCATAGGCCAACGATTAATGACAGCAACAACAGTGCCCAGCCAAGGCGTGCCATTTGAGATGCGTTCATAATTTTGTTTTGAATAAAACGCGAACCACCGGTGAAGGGAAAAATCCGACCATCATTTATGCGGTCGGTTCCGTTTTTATCGTCATAAACATCGTTGAGAACGTTTACGCCGCCGTGCGCCAATGCGGTTGCCGCCAGTGCCAGCAAAAATAAATATAAATCAAACGAATTTGTCTGGCCGTAACCCCATGCGGTTCCCGCGATAACCGGAATTATTGAGGCGCTTAAAAATGCGGGCCGGGTTGCCAATGCCCAGCGGCGCAACATGGCCACGGTGCCCGGTTGACAAAGTTGAGTTGGGTTTGGCTCGCCCTTGGCCATGCGACCTCAATATGCTTTTGCGAAAATTGCATCCACGGTTGCGGGTTTTCCGGTTATAACGCATTTGCCCTCAACACCGTCTTGGTCATAGGGCAGGCAGCGAATGGTTACGGAAAGTTTTTTAAGTTCATTTTCGCTATCCATATCGCCGCACCATTTGGCCCGAACAAAGCCTAGCTTGGACGCGTCTTCGGTATCGAAATATTTTTTGAATGTATCAAAATCCGATATTCCGGTTTCGATGCGGTTGTCACGAAGGGTAGCCGCATCATCAAACAATTGTTTTTGTATTGCTTCAAGGTGTTCTGGCGCTGCGCCAACAAACACATCCATGTCCTCGGGGGCTTTGGCGTATATGTCGGTGCGCCGGGTTACCATGACCGAGCCTTTTTCTAAATCTTTCGGCCCTAGCTCAACAATTAAAGGCACGCCTTTTTTAATCCAGCCCCAGCGTTTTTCCCCGGTGTTGATATCGCGGCCATCTACATGGGCGCGAACATTTTCGCCAAATACGTTTTCGGCATTAAGGCGTTTGGCCAGATCAGCCGCCGCCGGGTTAACCACGGCTGCGGTTTCGTCATCACGGGCTATTGGTAATATTACAATTTGATGTGGGGCGACGGTTGGCGGTACGCGCAGGCCATCATCATCGCCGTGGGTCATTATCAGTGCGCCAATCATCCGGGTCGAAACGCCCCATGATGTTGTGTAGACGAATTCTTCCGAGCCGTCTTTTGCTTGGTATTTTATGTTTGCGGCCTTGGCAAAGTTTTGGCCAAGAAAATGCGAGGTGCCGGCTTGTAATGCCTTGCCGTCTTGCATGATGGCTTCGATGGTATGGGTTTCTACCGCACCGGGAAAGCGTTCCGATTCAGATTTTTCACCGGGTATTACCGGAATTGATAACCATTCCTCGGCCAGTTCTTTGTAAACCTCAAGCATGGTTTCGGTTTCCTCGCGGGCCTCAGCCTCGGTTGCGTGTGCGGTGTGGCCTTCTTGCCAAAGAAATTCCGAAGTACGCAAAAACATTCTTGGGCGCATTTCCCAGCGCACAACGTTTGCCCACTGGTTAATTTTAATCGGTAAATCGCGATAAGAACGTATCCATTTGGCAAAGCTTTCGCCGATCATGGCTTCCGATGTTGGGCGAATTACCAATGGGCTTTCAAGCTTGCC
>DAOWFB010000059.1 GCA_030638205.1 Thalassospiraceae bacterium | reverse complement strand
GACGCGCTTGTCCTTAAACATTTCATTTCGCGAATTAAAGGCAAATCCCTGAATGACGGCGGTATTTTGGTGGGGAATTTTTTCTTTTATTATTAGGCCTTTTTCAACCGCCGGGATATCGTATCCGGTGGCCCAGACCTTTGATATATTTTCCGGCCTGAAATCGGTTGTCCCGCCCTTGAACGCTTCGGCGGCGATGGAGCCGTCACGAAAATACTCATAACGGAAACTATCCATATTATTGGTGCCGATATTTACGTTTACATTGACGCCCCAATAATTATCAGCCCGCACATATTCGACAAATCGGCCTGGCTCGAACTTACCTATTTTATATGGCCCGCTGCCCAACGGTGGTTCCAGTGTTGTTTTTTCAAATTTTCTGGTTTCCCAATAATGCTTGGGCAGTATGGGTAGCTCGCTAACCGTTAGCGGTAATTCGCGGTTACCCACCGGTTTGAAGGTGAACTTAACCGTAAGCTCATCCAACGCTTCCACTTTTTCAACGTCGGCATAATAAAACCTATAAAACGGCGGGCCCTTGGTTGAAAGGGTTTCAAACGACCAAACAACGTCAGCCGATGTTATGGGTTTACCGTCATGCCAGCGGGCATCATCGCGCATAAAAAATGTAATTGATGAACGGTCTTCGGGCATTTCAATGCTATGGGCCAGCAGGCCATAGCGGCTAAACGCTTCATCGGCACTGGCGCGCATTAAGGTGTCATATAAAATGCCCAGTCCGTCGGCGGCTTCGCCCTTTATTATAAAGCCGTTAAAGCTATCATAGCTGCCCATTGCGCCATAACGGATAGAGCCGCCTTTTGGGGCATTGGGGCTTACATAATCAAAATGTTTGAAGCCTGCTTTGTATTTAGGATCGCCATGCATGGCGATTGCATGGCTGCGTTTTGCCTCATTATTGGTTTGGGCCTGGATTATGTTTGCAGAGCTAAAAAAATAAACCCCAGCCAAAGCGCCAAGCGCTAAATGTAAAAATCGATTACCCGTTAAGTTTTTCAAGTGCCACCCCATGAATGTTTTTGCTGCCTGCGGCAACAACCCGTCCGTCAGAATTAATTTCAAGCGGGTTTCCATCCCAGTCAGTCATTATTCCGCCCGCACCTGCGACCACCGGAACCAGCGCCATGTAATCATAGGTGCCAAGAGATGCTTCGCAAACAATATCAACATGGCCTGATGCCAATAATCCATAGGCATAACAATCGGCGCCATAATTGGTTCGCTTTGATGCTGCGGATAATTTTTCAAATGCTGATTTATCCGGGCCAATAAACATGTCTGGCGTGGTTGCGTAAAGCCATGCATCGCTTAGCCGTTCACATGCGCGAGTTGTGACCGGGTCTCCATTAAGGGTAGTGGGTGCGCCATCAAATCCCATCCAGCGTTCATTCATTGCGGGCGTATCAATTGCGCCGAGTACCGGTTTACCGCCGTGGGCCAAGGCCACCAGCGTTCCAAACAGCGGCTTTCCGGTGACAAAACCGGCGGTACCGTCTATGGGGTCAAGCACCCAAACCCATTCGGCTTCAATGTTTTCAGAGCCATATTCCTCGCCCAATATACCGTGGTCGGGAAATTCATCGTTTATCATTTCACGAATAACACGCTCGGCCTCACGGTCGGCAATTGTTACGGGCGAGGCATCATCTTTGGTATCAATGTTTATGCTGGTCTTAAAATGTGAAAGCGTTATTTCACGGGCTCGGTCCAGCGCACGGGTGGTAAGGTCGATAAATTCATTTCGCACGCTCATTATTAATCCGGCCCTTATTTAATTTATTTAGGAAGCGATTTCAGGAAAGCAACTATGTTATCTCGTTGATTTTCTTTTTTAACACCGGAAAAAGTCATTTTGGTTTTTGGAACTATTGCCCTGGGGCCGGCAATGAATGTATTAATTTCTTTTTCAGTCCATGTGCCACCAAGGTTTTTAAGGCCCGTTGAATAGCGATACCCTTTTGCCGATGCTTTGTTTCTGCCAACTACACCAAATAGGTTGGGCCCGGTACGGTTGACGCCATCGTCGCTTATGGGGTGGCAGCCAGCGCATTTTTTACGAAATGTTCCGGCACCCATTTCTGCATTGCCGCTGCTGGCAACCACAGCAGGTGTAACAGCTGGGGTGGTGGTTTTTTCTGGCTCTGAAACAGTTGCGGCAACCTCAGGCGCTTCTTTATGAGGTGTTTGTCCAATCAAAACATCGCCAGCAAAATTAATGAATAATAAAACAGCGGCGGTAAAAATAATTGAACCTATAAAGGTTTTAATAAAGTCCATGGGTCACCTGTGGAGCTCTTGTTGTTGATTGTGGGCGATATAATTTAACTTAAGTAAAATCTAGCCTTTAAGGCCCTTCGGTTCAATGTTGCCATTGGTTGGCACCCTGTAGCGATATACTGGACACCGGGGTGGGGGATGCTATCCTTAAACGGGCAATTTACATAACCAGCATATAAAGGGCGGCACTTGTCCGAAAATCCCCAAAAAACTCCCCCAAAAAACCCTATTGTGGTTATTCCTGCACGCATGGCTTCAACTCGCCTGCCGGGCAAGCCGCTGGCCGATATTGATGGAAAATCAATGATCGTCCGGGTTATGGAATGTGCGCTGGCGGCAAATATAGGCCCGGTGGTTGTGGCCGCTGCCGAGAAAGAAATTGTAGATGAAATAACAAAAGCAGGCGGAAAAGCGGTTTTGACCGACCCGGACCTGAAATCCGGCTCCGATAGGGTTTTTGCCGCACTGGGTGAGGTCGATCCGGCTGGTAGCCATGATGCCATAATTAATCTTCAGGGTGATATTCCTTTAATAGGGCCCGAAATTATAAAGGCGGTTCTTTTGCCGCTTGCAGCCACCAATGCTGATATATCAACCTTGGTGGCTGAAACAACCGATCCCTTGGAATTGTCCGACCCCCATGTGGTAAAGGCCGCGGTCGGGTTTGATGGTTCAAGCAATATTGCTTCAGCACTTTATTTTTCTAGGCTGCCCATACCTGCGGGTGAGGGGCCGCATTATCACCACATCGGTATTTATGCATTCAGACGAGAAGCGCTTGCCCGCTTTGTTGCGCTTCCCCCGGGTCAGCTAGAGAGCAGAGAAAAACTTGAACAATTGCGAGCCCTTGAAAACGGAATGTCCATTGCCTGTGCGCTCGTTGACACGGTTCCGTTCGGGGTTGATACTCCGGACGACCTTGAACGCGCCCGTAAAATTATTGCAGGCAAAAAATAACCTTAAATTACCTTTAAACCATACAGAATTAAGAATTATTAGCTATGAACGCAACCGCCGAAACGGCCAATCCAGAAAATACAATTGCATTTCAGGGCATGCTTGGCGCTAATTCCGATCTTGCTTGTCGTAATGTGTTTCCCAATATGGAAACCCTTCCTTGTTACAGTTTCGAAGATTCGTTTGCCGCCGTTCATGGCGGGCGGGCCCGTTTGGTGATGATACCAATAGATAATTCAGTTGCCGGGCGGGTGGCCGATATTCACCACCTGTTGCCGGGCTCAGAACTTTTTATTGTTGGTGAACATTTCCAGCGCATCGACCACCATTTGTTGGCGCTGCCCGGCACTGTCGAAGGCGACATCACACACATTCACAGCCATGTTCACGCCCTTAACCAATGTCGAGGACTTATTCGTGAGCTTGGGGTTGAGCCCGTTGTCCACGCCGATACTGCCGGGGCCGCAGAAATGATTGCTGAACGCGGCGATAAAACCCAAGCCGCCATAGCATCAAAATTAGCTGGCGAAATTTATGGACTGGCGCAGCTTCGCGCCAATATCGAAGACGCCGAACACAACACCACACGGTTTTTGATAATGGCGGCAAAACCGGAAAATACCACAACTGGCTCAACTCCGCGGATGACTAGTTTTGTTTTTCGGGTAAAAAATATTCCCGCCGCACTTTACAAGGCCTTGGGCGGGTTTGCATCCAACGGTATAAATATGACCAAGCTGGAAAGCTATCTTGTCGATGGCAGCTTTCAGGCGGCGCAATTTTATGCCGAAGTCGAAGGTGACCCCAAGGATCCAGCATTGGAAAGAGCGTTGGAAGAATTAAAGTTTTTCACCCACGAAATAAAAATATTAGGCACTTTCCCGGCCTCATCGGCCAGAGCCGACCTTAAATAAATAGTGGGAATATAGCGGGCCTAAAAGACCGGGTCGGTGAGATTTTGTTCTTGTGGGGTGGAACATAGGTGCGCCGCCTGATAGTTTATGACTAGTTAGTTGGCAAAAACCGTGGCAGTTGGCAAAAACCGTGGTGCCGCCTGACCTAAGGGGGGTTATGACTTTATGAATTTGCTATCTTTCAGGCAAAATCTTGTAAAAACCGGGACAAAAGTAGGGCTTATGGGCGCACTCATGAGCATTTTGGTTGGCTGTGGTGTTTCCACCACCGGCGATCAATCAAT
>DAOWFB010000163.1 GCA_030638205.1 Thalassospiraceae bacterium | reverse complement strand
CTAAAACACAAAGTAGAAATTGCCGATAATGGCAAATCTGCTATTGAACATATTGAACTAGAAGATTTCGATATAATATTAATGGATATACGTATGCCAATAATGAATGGATTAGAGGCAACAAAAATTATTCGCGCAATGGATGGCAAAAAATCAAATATACCAATAATCGCCCTAACGGCTGATATAGCAAAAGGAAACATCAAAGAATATACAGATGTTGGCATGAATGCTGTATGCGCCAAGCCAATTGATTTGCCGGTGTTATTAAAATCCATCGATAGCTTGCTTAATGAAAAAATTCACACCTCTACTTTAAGAACAGTTACATCAAAGGATGAACCGCTAATTGCTTACTCTAATGGGGGGCCTGCGGAAGAAATAAGTTTCGGGCAGGCCTTTGAAAAAGCATCAGCCATGGCTGATAAAGAATCAAATTATGTCACCGATGATAACGAGCCCTTGCCCGCCATAGCGGTTGCCGCTGGGGATAAATTCAAAGAAGTATTGGTAAATTATGAGCTAAATTTAAAAGACCAATGCATTGCACTCAAGGCATCAATCGAAGAATTGGTTAAAGACAGCACTAATAGCGAAGCCCATGATACGGCGAAGAATATTGCCCACACCATAAAAGGCGGCGGCGGAACATTTGGCTATCATTTGATTACGGAAATTGCCACTCAGGCTGATTTGATGCTTGTTGAAAATAATGAGCTAGACAAAGAGGACACCCAGATGCTCGGCATCCTTGCTGATGCATTATTTCTTGTTGCTGATAAAAAGATATATGGCAAAGGCGGAAAAGTGGGTAATATTTTGCTGCAAGGATTGAGGGCATTTCTATAACTTTCTATAGAAAGCACGTAGTAAAGGCATAAACGATGTCGTTCACAGATGGTAAATGCACAATACTTTTGGTTGATGATGACGAGATGCTGGTTGAACTTCTCACCTTTAAGCTTGAGCAAATAGGAGCAGCAGTTCTTGCTAGCGGCGATGGCGAAGAAGGTCTGGCAATGGCAATCGAAAGCAAGCCAAATCTTATTGTGCTGGATGGAATGATGCCGGGTATGGATGGGATAGAGGTTTTGCGACTGTTAAAGGAAAATACCGATACTAAAAATATCCCGGTGGTAATGCTTAGCGCACGCACCCAGTCACGCGATGTTGTTGGCGGGCTTAACCTTGGTGCCGCCGAATATATTTCCAAACCCTTCATGCCCGAAGAACTTATTTTAAAAATTCAACGTCTTCTTGGCGACAAATGCAAAATCGACTAACAAATTATAGGTTGGCAAATTATAGGCTGGCACATTTAAAATTTGTGGTGGCGATATCTCTGCTGTGCCTTGCGCCAGTTAGCCACGCCCATGGAGAAGGTGCCAAAAGTGATGCTAATAAAGATTGGCAAGTTAGCATTGTCTATAGCAATAGCAATTTTTCTCGCAGCGACCGTAAAGAATGGCACGAAGAAAAAACCGTCTTTACCCGCCGTGTAGATGAAAAAACAAATATCAATTTAAGCCTTGGTGCTGCCAATCGCTTTGCAACATATGATGTATCGGTTGGTGGCGGGGTATCACATAATTTTGGTGATGGGGTTTATGCGAATGCTTCGTTTTATGCCACACCCGATGCCGATTTTCTTGCCCGTTGGGCTATGCAAGCAGGTGGTGGGGTAAAGTTGTGGGATGGCCCAGAGGGTGCTATGGGGGCCATTGGCCCAACAGTTGCAACCATAAATATTTTGCACAAGGACTATGCCAGCGGTGATAGCGAAAATATTGACCCCGGTTTTGTTCAATACTTTTCTAAAATCCCCGTATGGGTTAGTGGTAAATGGATAAATACATTTGCTAAAAAACCATCAAAACGTACAACTGGATATTCGATAAAATTAGATTGGCAAATGCTTGATAATCTTCGCCCATTTGCAGGTTTTGCATTTGCACCAGAAAGCGATAATGGCGTGGTTACAAATGTAAGCACTCGCTTTGGTGGAATTATTTATGATATTGAACCGGACACAAGTATTCGCATTGATTATGCCGGGGAAGACAGAAAAGGTTCTTACCTGCGCAATATTTATTCAATCGGCCTTTCGCGGCGGTTCTGATGGATGCGCATCCACTAAACTTTATCGTTATATTTTTTCAAGACATGACAGTCTTGTCGGCGGTGTGGGTATCATCGCTTTTTCTTGGTGTGCTTTCATCTGTCACTATGGTTATTTTGGTAATAGCACGCGCCATTAGAAACAAGCGCGACGATAAATTACAAGTACACCTTAAGGCGTTACGCCTACGCATCCTTCAGTTTATGGAATCGAATAGCGACCTTGAAACCCTGCAGCAAAATTTTAAAGACGAAAATACCGAACATATTCGCGAAATGGTTATGCAATTATTGGGTTCAATTAAGGGTGAATCCCGCGATCTATTAATAGCCCTGTTATGGGGTATTGGGGTGCGTGATCAGGCATTAACAAGATTAAAAAAAGGAACCAACATTGATAAACTGCAATCCATTGAAGTATTAGCACTTTTTACCGATGCCCCGGCATTGGCGGCATTGCACGGTGCCATGGATGATGAAAACCCAAATATACGATTGATGGCAGCCGAGGCATTGGCCGAAAATGACCCTGAATTAAGTGTTGTCGAATTAGTCGACAAGCTAGATATAGGCGGCGCGGTTCGCTCGAGGATGCTTAGAGAAATATTTTTAAAAGTTGGGCAAAACCACGTTCAGGACCTTGTTGATTTGCTCGAAGGCGTGGCAATAGAAGACATTGCGGTGCTTTCCCTTTATGCCATTGGCCGGGTGCAGGATTATTCCGTTGTTCCGGCGGTGATAAAGCAGGCCAGCTCAAAACATTTAAATGTTCGGGCCGAAGCCATGCGGGCATTAATGATGATAGGCCACCCAAAAGCAATGCCTGCCGTATTGAACGCACTGGAAGATCTCGAATGGCAGGTTCGCGCCCAAGCTGCAATTTGCGCAGGCGTCATAGGGTTCAAAGAAGCAATATCCCCATTAACAAAATTACTTAATGACAAAGAATGGTGGGCGCGTTTTCGTGCCGCCGAAGCATTGGTAAAGCTTGGCGATGACGGAATAAAGGCATTGGAAGACGTAAGCGCTGGCGATGGCCGCTCTGCCCAAATTGCCCAACTGGTTTTATCGGAAAGGCGGGTGGCATGATTTCTTGGGTGGAATTTGCTGCCATGTTTGATGGCTTTGCCGTTGCCATTATGCCGTGGGCATCTGTGGTAAGTATTTTTATTATTTCTATCATGGCTGCGCAAAACGTACTTTATATGGTGCAGCTTTTTTTGGCCTATGGTGTTTTACGGAACCGCAGGCTGCACCCGGGTGTAAGTCAGGCATGGCAACAATTAAATGTTACAACCATGCCCATATCATTGTTGGTTCCGGCATATAATGAAGAAACCACAATCGTTGAAAATGTACGCTCGATGCTGGCGCTGCATTACCCAAATTTTGAAGTCATCGTAATTAACGACGGATCTTCCGATGCAACCCTGCGGACGGTAATTGATGCCTATGATTTAAAACCGGTTGTGCGCCCCTATGAAGAGGCGGTTAAACACAAAACTATTCGTGGGCTTTATGGTTCGGTTAATTATCCTAATTTAATTGTGGTGGATAAAGAAAATGGTGGTAAATCTGACGCCCTTAATGCCGGGATAAACCTTTCTCGCTTTCCGCTTTTTTGTTCGGTTGATGCGGACTCGCTTTTGGAATCCGATGCTCTGTTGCGTGCGGTTCAGCCATTTGCCGAAGATCAGGAGCGCGTGATTGCGGTTGGTGGAACCGTTCGCATTGCCAATGGTTGTTCGGTTCGCTCCGGTCGGGTAACCAAGGTTGATATCCCAACCAATCTTGTCGCCTTGTTTCAGGTGGTTGAATATTTGCGTGCATTTTTGATGGCAAGGCTGGCATGGAGCAAGCTTGACGCGCTAATGCTTATTTCTGGCGCGTTCGGTATTTTTAAACGCGGCGAGGCAATTAGCGTTGGCGGTTATTCCCATGACACCGTTGGCGAAGATATGGAAATAATTGTAAAGCTGCATCGCTATATGCGCGAACAGGGGCGCGAATACCGGATTCATTTTGTTCCCGATCCGGTGTGTTGGACCGAGGCCCCGGAAAGCCTTGCCGTGTTGGGGCGCCAGCGCAGGCGTTGGCAGCGCGGTTCGCTGGAAGTTTTTTTTAAACACAGGAAAATGCTGTTTAACCCCAAATACGGCGTTGCCGGAATGCTTGGTTTCCCCCATGTATTGTTGGCTGATGTTCTTGGCCCGCCCATTGAGGTTCTGGGATATTTGCTAATACCATTTTTTTTCTGGATGGGCGCCTTTGATCTTGAATTCCTTTTAGCCTATGTGGCGCTTAGCTTTATTTTTGGGGTAACAATTTCGGTTGGCTCGTTGATATTAGAGGAAATGGAGCTAAAGCGTTTTCCCAAGCCCGGACATTTGGCGGTGCTGACCGCAGTTTCAATTTTGGAAAACTTTGGCTATCGCCAGCTAAATAATTTTTGGCGCATGGTCGGTACTTGGCATTTTCTGATGGGTAAAAAAGAGTGGGGCAAAATGACCAGAAGCGGGTTTAAAAAGACTTAGTCGCTCAATTATCTTCTCCTTATGGAGGAGGGAGGGATTGTTCTCGCGCAATGCGCTCGTTCGGCCTTTATAATTTTGCACGCACCGTGTGCTTCGCTGTTTAGCGGCCCCGAACAAGGCTTCCCATCCACACCGCCCACCTGCTATTTACAAAAAAACCCCACCCAAGAATCTGGCGAGGATTTTTTATAAATGGAGGAGAGAGAGGGATTGTTCTCGCTTCGCTCACTCACCTTCGGTTCCGAACCCTCGGAACTATTGCTAGCTCAACGGTTTTCGAGTTCGTTTTGGCCGGGTATTTGAGGCCTTTAAAACTAGGAAAATCTCAATTAATTTCTTTTATATCAGATGGTTACGTGGGTAGGCATATGGGGAATATGCGTAAAACCGGGGATTTTAAGTTGCTACAAAGTTGTTACAGACGGCAAGCACTGAGGTGTGTAAGTTTATGTATTCATGTGTATATTCACAGATAGAACGGTATTTTCACTAATACCGTTTGTGGGAATATTGATTAAATTTAAGCACTAGTTAGCGAGTATTAAAAGTACGCCTCATGGTCACAATTACAAAACGCATATTACCCAGCAGACTTGCCACTATCGCCTTTGGTCATGATGTTTTTATGGCTGCCATTTCATTTGGGCTTTCTATGGGT
>DAOWFB010000130.1 GCA_030638205.1 Thalassospiraceae bacterium | reverse complement strand
TGATGATTTTTTGGTTTGGGCAATTTTTGCCGTGATTTTGGGTGGGCGCATTGGTTATGTGCTTTTTTATAATCTTGATTATTACATGGCCAATCCGTCGCAAATATTAAAAGTATGGCAAGGCGGAATGTCGTTTCATGGCGGTGTGCTTGGGGTGTTGGCGGCCAGCGCATGGTTTTGCCGGGCCCGCAAAATTGAACTTTTACGGTTTTTCGACATGGTTTGCGTGGCCGCACCTATTGGATTGTTATTTGGGCGCATTGCGAATTTTATAAATGCAGAATTATATGGCCGCCCCACGGAAGTTTCATGGGGGATGGTTTTCCCCGGTGCCGGAAACATACCCAGACACCCAAGCCAACTTTATGAGGCAGCCCTTGAAGGGTTAGTATTGCTAATAATTCTTCATGTTTTATTTCGTTCTGAAAATATAAGAACCAAGCCCGGGCTTTTGGCCGGTGTATTTCTAATTGGTTACGGTGTCGCACGCTCCATTGCCGAGCTTTTTCGCGAGCCAGATGCCCATCTGGGTTTTTTGCTGGGCGGCACGACCATGGGGCAATGGCTTTCAGCGCCAATGTGGATAGGCGGTTTTTGGCTTATTTATCGTGCGTTAAAAAATAAACAGGCATAAAAATGTCTGATCTTTTAGAAATTATTAAAAAAGAAATTTCAGGTGCTGGCCCCATAACCGTTTCGCGTTATATGGAACTGGCGCTAGCCCATCCTCAATTTGGTTATTACATGAAACAAGACCCCTTTGGCCAAGATGGCGATTTCATAACCGCGCCTGAAATAAGCCAAATGTTTGGCGAACTAATCGGCATTTGGGCAGCGGTAGTTTGGCAAGGCATGGGATCCCCAAAAAAAATAAATCTTGTGGAACTTGGCCCCGGGCGCGGAACCTTAATGGCTGATTGCACCCGGGCCGCGGCTGCACTGGAAGAATTCGAAGAAGCAGTTCGTATCTATTTGGTAGAAACCAGCCCCGCGCTGCGTGAAATGCAGAAAAAAACTTTACTGTCGCCGGATATGCGGATGCCGGCGTGGCGTGATAATTTTGACGATGTTGACGAAGGCCCATTAATTATAATCGCCAACGAATTTTTTGATGCCCTGCCCATAGACCAATATGAAAAATCTGATAGTGCCTGGCACGCGCGCACCATTGATTGGGACAGTAACGCGGGTGCGTTTAAATATACGCTTGGTAAAAAGCTTGATGACGAAAGCCCAATTCCATCTGATTTACGCATTGCCCCGCCCGGCGCAATATTTGAACATTGCCCGGTGGGTGAAAAAATAATGCGCTCCATCGCGACAAGAATAAAAAAATTCGGCGGTGCGGCATTGATAATTGATTACGGCCATATTGAGCGCGGCATCGGCGATACCTTGCAGGCGTTAAAAAACCATTCATATTTTGATCCGCTGTTATCACCGGGCGAAGCCGACATCACGGCACACGTTGATTTTTCATTATTGGCCCATGTGGCAGAAGATGTGGGGGTTAATATATTTGGCCCGGTTCCCCAAGGTGCGTTTTTATCCCGGCTTGGTCTTAGGCAACGTGCCGATAGCTTGATGCTAGGTGCTGCCAAAGAACAGATAGAAGAAATTGAAGGCGCCCACGCCCGTTTGGTTGGGGCTGAGCAAATGGGAACATTGTTCAAGGTTATTGCTATTTCCAGTGCCGATCTGGGTGTGCCGCCATGGGCAGAATAACCCACCAGTCGCTTGATGGCGGCAAAATTACCCACGGGTTTTTTACCCGTATCGGTGGGGTTAGTGACGGCATTTATTCAGGCCTTAACTGTGGCCCCGGTTCTGGCGATAGCCCTGAAAACGTGAAAAAAAATCGCCAGCTGGCAATTGATGAATTGGGCTCGGGTGATGCTACTTTGCTAACCTGCTATCAAACCCATTCATCCGATGTAATAACCGCCCGCGAACCGTGGGCTGATGAAAACTTGCCCAAGGCCGATGCCATGGTAACGGACGTGCCCGGTTTGGCCCTTGGTATTTTAACCGCCGACTGTGCGCCTGTTTTATTGGCCGATATGGACAGGGGCGTAATAGGGGCATTGCACGCCGGATGGAAAGGTGCCGTTTCAGGAATTATTGAAAATACTGCCCACGCCATGGCCGGCCTTGGGGCAAATCTTTTGCGCACCGTTTCAGTTGTTGGGCCTACCATTGGGCAACAAAGCTATGAGGTAGGTGATGATGTGCGCAGCGCCGTTATTGAAAGCGGTATTTCAGATGGGAAAAGGTTTTTTATTCTTTCAAATAATGATGGTCACTATATGTTTGATTTGCCCGCCTACGTTTTGGCCCGGCTTGAAAATGTTGGTATCGGAACCTGCGTTAGCCTTGGCCTTGATACATACGCAGATGAAAAAAACTTTTTTAGCTATCGCCGGGCAACGCACAACAATGAAAAAGATTATGGACGTATCCTTTCGGCCATAATGATTTCAGAATGAAACAAAACAGCATGCAGAAATTAATTACATTTTTTATTTTTTTACTAATTTTGCCAATTGTTGCTTCGTGCTCGTCTGCCAAACAAATTATTTCTGGAAATTCTACCGCAGGCCTTGCTCTTCCATCTGATCCACGCTTTGGCCCGGATGATGTTCGCATAAACGAATCTCCGGCAACCAGATGGGACGTTTATTATTCAAATCTTGAAAATGCGCCTGCGGAAATAAGGGTGATGGAACCCCTTGGCACGTCTCGGCCAATGGGAAAATTGCTGGCAAATTCGGTCGCCGAACATCTGGAACGCGCCGGGGTAAAGGCCACCACCAAACCAATTGATATTGATGCCAATACTGATGGAGGCAAAACAAACGAAAAGAAAAATAATATTTTTATCCTTACGGGGAACGCCGAGGTGGGGGTGGACGACCCTAATGTGCGCTACGCGGTTATTATTAGATGGATACTAAGCGACACCTTTGGCCGGGTTATTGCCACCCATTCCCAAGGGGTGGTTGGTTCAAGGCAAGATTGGGATGTTGGTGACCCTCGTTTGCTAAGATCGGTTGGCGTTGGCATTGCCGAACCAATGGCGGCAATGGCAACGGCCGAGATTAAACCGGATGAACCACCGGCAGATCCTCTGACCAAGGGGGTTCTCATGGCTGGAATTAATGGTCTTTCCGTTGAGGATGGTAAGATATTAAGCAAAGGCATGGCCAAAGAGCTTTTAATTCGAGATATATTGGTAACCGAAGACCCAAGGCAGGCCACATACGTGCTGGGGGGCTTGGTTGAAATGGTGCCCACCACCCCGGGGATGGAGATGGCCAGGATAATTTGGCGGGTGGCAGAAATTGATGGCCCAGAGCTGGGAAAAGCAGTTCAGGAAAAAGAGGTGCCCAAAGGCTCGTTAACCGGGCGCTGGGCTGAGGTCGCTAGATCTATTTCAAAGGCTGCAGCCAAGGGAATAGCACGGATAATGGCCGATTTTTCCAGAAGCCCCATAATTGAAAAACCAACCGGTGCCCCGCCATCTGTGGTTTTGCCAAAGGTGCCCGGGCGTGCCCCGCCACCATCACCTTGAGACACCATTGCCCAAGCTATCTCGTAACCCACTGAAATATACGCTGATTTTAGCCATATTGTACGTTTACAGCCCACCCCGGGACTGCTACATTCCGCGCGATTCAAAGAGGGGTTAACCCCTTTTAATAAGATTTTGCGTTTTTGGGTCTTTTGTGACCTGAACCAAGGCGTTTTAGACAAATGAAAATTATTTCATGCAATGGCAATAAGCCGCTGGCCGAGGAAATTTCCAAGGAATTGGGAGTGACTTTAACGCAGGCCAAGATTCAACGTTTTTCCGATATGGAAATTTTTGTAGAAATACAGGAAAATGTGCGCGGCGAAGATGTGTTTATTATTCAGTCCACATCATTTCCGGCCAACGATAACCTGATGGAACTATTAATCGTAATTGATGCCCTGCGTCGTGGTTCGGCACGGCGAATAACTGCGGTTATGCCTTATTTTGGTTATGCCCGTCAGGACAGAAAGCCCGCACCACGTACACCCATATCGGCCAAGTTGGTGGCAAACCTTATTACCACCGCTGGTGCCGACCGAGTTTTGACCATGGATCTTCATGCGGGCCAGATACAAGGTTTTTTTGATATCCCGGTAGATAATCTTTACGCCGCACCCGTGCTTACCCGCGACATTAATGAACGCCTTCCCGCCAATGAGATAATTGTAGTTTCCCCCGATGTGGGCGGCGTTATCCGTGCGCGCGCTGTGGCCAAACGCATAGATGCGGATTTGGCTATTATTGATAAAAGACGCGAACAGGCTGGCGTTTCAGAAGTAATGAATATTATCGGCGACGTTAAAGGCCGCAATTGCATTTTAATCGATGATATTGTTGATTCAGCCGGAACCCTTTGCAATGCAGCCGATGCATTAATAGAAGCAGGTGCCAAATCGGTTATGGCCTATGTTTCCCACGGTGTTTTATCAGGTGGCGCAGTACAAAAAATTGAAAACTCATCAATGAGCAAGCTATTTGTTACCGATAGCATATTAGCCACTGATGCAGTAATGGGATCAAGCAAGGTTGAACAATTAAGTATTGCACCGCTAATCGGCGAAGCAATAAAACGCATTAGCGAAGAGAGCTCAGTTTCAACGCTCTTTGATTAAACCAGATCCTCTGGCCAGGCTTTATAGCCGGGCTGGGGGTTTAAGCGGCGCCGCACCCCTGGAGGCTGGCGTCATTGTTAAATATAAAAGGAGTAAAGCCAATGGCTGAAATTTCAACAATAAGCGCAGAAATGCGCGAGCGGGCAGGTAAGGGGGCAGCCCGCGCGACCCGACGTTCAGGTCGTGTGCCCGCAGTTATTTACGGCGATAAGAAAGATCCCGTAACAATTTCTATCGATCCGATTGAGTTGAACAAATACGTTAAACGTGGTGGTTTTTTCTCGCATGCCTATTCCATTGAAGTTGGCAGCGACAAGCACACCGTTGTTCCGCGTGATGTACAGCTTCACCCTGTTACGGATGTTCCCATACATCTTGATTTTCTGCGCGTAACCAAAGACAGCAGAATTTCGGTGGAAGTTCCTATTCACTTCACCAACCACGAAGAATCACCGGGCCTTAAGCACGGCGGCGTACTCAACGTTGTGCGTCACGAACTTGAACTTAAGGTTTCACCATTGGCCATGCCAGAATTCATCGAAATTGATATGACTGGCACGGAAGTTGGCGATTCCATTCATATTAGTCAGGTTACTTTGCCTGAAGGCACTCGCCCAATCATTACCGATCGCGATTTTACTATCGCAACCGTTGCCGCACCAACCGTGGCACCAGTTGAAGAAGATGAAGTCGAAGGCGAAGGTGAAGAAGGTGAAGAGGGTGCCGAAGGTGCCGAAGGCGCTGAAGGTGAAGCCGGTAAAGAGGAAAAGAGCGAGGGATAATTCCCTTCTCTTAAACCCTTGCTTCATGGGAGGCACTTATCAATGAAGTTGGTTGTGGGGCTTGGAAATCCGGGCGATAAATATGCTCACAACCGCCACAACATTGGTTTTATGGCGGCGGACGAAATCGTTCGCCGCCATGGCTTTTCCCCATGGCGGGCAAAGTTTCAGGGTGAACTTTCCGAAGGAAGCATTGGCACTGAAAAGGTTTTGGTTTTAAAACCACAAACCTTCATGAATGAGTCCGGGCGTTCAGTCGCAGAAGTAGTAAAATTTTACAAAATTGATACTTCTGACGTAATTGTACTTCACGATGAGCTTGACCTTATCCCGGGCAAAGTCCGCCTTAAGCGTGGCGGCGGCCATGCCGGACACAACGGCTTACGCTCGCTTCATAGTGTAATTGGCGAGGGCTACGGGCGTGTCAGGCTAGGAATTGGCCATCCCGGCGATAAAGACAGGGTAACAGGCCATGTATTAAACGATTTTGCCAAGGATGATGACAGGTGGCTGGAGCCGTTATTGCTCGAGGTTGCAGACAGTATTGATTTGGCATTTTCCGAAAAAGACGCCGATTTCATGACCAATGTTGCCCGTGCCATGCCGCAAACACCTAAAAATAACAACAATGAGGATAAAAGCTGATGGGTTTTAAATGCGGTATTGTCGGTATGCCCAACGTGGGCAAATCGACCCTTTTTAATGCCCTTACCGCCACTGCTGCGGCCGAGGCAGCAAACTTTCCTTTTTGTACCATCGAGCCAAATGTCGGGCGGGTTTCGGTTCCTGATCTGCGCCAAGACAAGCTTGCAGAAATTGCCGGCTCGGCAAACATTATTCCGACCCAGCTTGAATTTGTCGACATTGCCGGATTGGTAAAAGGTGCATCCAAAGGCGAAGGTCTTGGCAATCAGTTTCTTGCCAATATTCGCGAGGTCGATGCGGTTATTCATGTTGTTCGTTGTTTTGATGATGGCAACGTAACCCATGTTGAGGGCGAGGTTGACCCAATTCGCGATGCGGAAATTATTGAAACCGAACTTATGCTGGCCGATATGGAAAGCCTTGAAAAACGTATTCAGCCATTAACCAAAAAAGTTCGCGGCGGTGACAAGAGCTCGGTTCTGGAAATGGAACTAATAGAACGTGCACTAAAGCTATTACAAGACGGCAAACCCGCACGCACCATGGAAGTATCCGAAGATGAAGAAAAACCATTTCGCATGCTGCAATTACTTACATCCAAGCCAATTCTTTATGTTTGTAATGTAGAAGAAGACGCAGCGGAGGGTGGCAACGCGCTTTCGGCCAAGGTCGCAGAAATGGCAGCCAAAGAAGGTGCCGTTAGCGTGGTGATATCTGCCAAAATAGAAGAAGAAATAAGCCAGCTAGACAGCGATGAGGACAAACAAGAATTTCTCGAAACATTGGGTCTGGAAGAAACCGGCTTAGCCCGGATTGTTCGCGCCGGATACACATTGTTAAACCTAATCACGTTTTTTACTTGCGGGCCAAAAGAAACTCGCGCTTGGACTATATCAGCGGGAACCAAGGCCCCCGGGGCGGCGGGTGTAATCCATACTGATTTTGAAAAAGGCTTCATCAAGGCCGAAACCATAGCTTACGATGATTATGCTGAGTTAGGTGGCGAGCAGCCCTGCAAAGATGCCGGAAAAATGCGACAAGAAGGCCGCGATTACACGGTTGCCGATGGCGATGTATTGCTATTTCGTTTTAATGTATGATCTAAAGAATACTTAAATTTTTTGGGGGAGACTGCAAAACAATGACTACACCCGGAACACCACCAGTTATCGGCGTAATTGGCGGTAGCGGCATTTACGAAATTGATGGGTTGGAAAATACCCGTTGGGTTCGTGTTGAAAGCAGCTTTGGCGAAGCATCGGATGAGCTTTTGTTTGGTGAACTAGACGGCCAGCAAATGGTTTTTCTTCCCCGTCATGGGCGCGGGCACCGCATCCCACCGGCATCTGTTAATTACCGCGCTAATATTGATGCCCTTAAACGCGCAGGGGTTACGGAAATTTTATCGGTCTCTGCTTGCGGCTCATTAAAAGAAGAACTTGATCCCGGAACATTTGTAATTGTCGATCAGTTTATTGATCGCACCATCATGCGTGAAAAATCATTTTTTGGCCCGGGCCTTGTTGCTCATGTGGCCC
>DAOWFB010000031.1 GCA_030638205.1 Thalassospiraceae bacterium | reverse complement strand
GTGGCTATTGCCCTGAGCCTGTATCTATGTGCTAAAGTACTAAAAAACAAAGAAACAACCCTGCACATATTCAGAATGCAGGGAAACAATGGGGAATTATAAAACCAATGGCTGAGCCATTAGCGATTAAACCTGCAGAATCGGCAAAGACTGAACGTGATCGTTTTGTCGCCCTTGCTTTTTGCTGGGCAGATTTTTTGCTTGAGGTCGACGAAGACCAGAAAGTGGTTTTTGCGGGTGGCCCGTGGAAGGGATTGGTTGACAAGCCAGCGGACCAAATGCCGGGGATGAGCCTAAAAGACATTATTCTCGATGATGATCAGCCCCTGATGGAAAGTCTGCTTGGGGTTGCCCGGCGCAAAGGTCGGATCGAAGATGTGGCCCTAAGGTTCAAGGGCAAGGGCGCGGCTGGATTACCCATATCATTTGCCGGATATTTTATGGAAGATTTTGGCAGGCATTATTTTCTTGCTATGCGCGTAAGCCATCGCCAGTCGGCGGGCCTTACCCCCAGTGGGCACCAGCGGGTTGGCGAAACAAATCTTTATGATGCAGACTCGTTTGCCGATGTATTGGGCGGCAAATTAAAAGATGCCAAAGGTAAAGGTGATGACGCCAAGCTGACCATGATTAACATGCCGGCCCTTTCTGCATTGGAAGGCAGCCTCGAAGAAGAAGAGGCGGCTAATCTTAATAAAACTCTTGGTGTATATCTGCGCGCCAATTCGGTTGATGGCGACAGTGCGGCGCAATTGGATGATGGTAAATTTGGTATCGTCCACGACCAAGACCTTGATGTAAAAAACCTCGAAGACCAGCTAGCTGGCGTAGCCAAAGATTTTGACCCGGAAGGAAAAGGGGTCGAAGTTCAATCGGCAACCATGGAAGCAGATGCCGATGCCATCAGCGAAGAAGATTTAGCCAACGGGCTTCTTTATGCAATTAATAAATTTAAAGATTCCGATGAAAGCTTTGATATTCATTCTCTTTCGAAAAATCTTTCAAGCCTTGTTTCAGATGCCGCTGAAAAGGTAACAAGATTCAAATCCACCGTAGCCGAAGGAAACTTTCATCTGGTGTTCCACCCCATTGTTGAGGTGCAAACAGGCGAGATTCATCATTATGAAGCCCTAACCCGGTTTGAGCCCGGCGTATCGCCGTTTGAGCTTATTACCATGGCCGAAGAAACCGGTATGATTTCAGAATTTGATATGGCGGTGGCACAAAAAGGTTTGGATTGGTTAAACAAAACACCGCGCAATTCAAAATCATCCATCGCGGTAAATATTTCCGGCCACTCGGTTTTTAACCAAAAGTATGTTGAGCAATTATACAATATGCTCAAACAAAATCCTTGGGCCGAAGGCAGGCTTTTGTTTGAAATAACAGAATCGGCCAAGATGGAAGATCTTGAAGCAGCCAATAATTTCATTCAGTCATTGCGTAAAAAACGTTATCACGTTTGTTTGGATGATTTTGGTGCCGGTGCTGCTAGCTTTGGCTATTTGATGAGCCTTGAAGTTGACGTGGTAAAAATTGATGGCCCGGTGGTTAAGGATGCACAAAAAGCCCGGCGCGGTAAGGCATTGCTAGAATCAATGGCAACCTTGTGCAAAAATCTTTCCATAGAAACCATCGCTGAAATGGTTGATAGCAAAGAAGGGTTAGATTTTGTTCGCAAGGCCGGAATTAATTATGCCCAAGGATATTTGTTTGGCAAACCGCACGCCGATATCAAACAGTTTGATATGGGCAGGTACAAGCATTTGTTCCCCAAATCCGGTGGCATAAGGGCGCGCTCCGGATATTAAGTTGGGGGTATTAGTTTGCTTCGATAAGCGTGCCGGCACCGTGTTCGGTAAATAGTTCCAGTATTAGCGCGTGCGGTACCCGCCCATCAATAATTACAGCCGCTTCGACACCTTCATCAATGGCTTTGAGACAGGTTTCGACCTTGGGTATCATGCCACCCTCGATGGTTCCGTTTTTAATAAGTTCACGCGCATCATGTGCGGTTAGCTTGGGTATCAGTTCGCCTGATTTATCCAACACACCAACAACATCGGTTAGCATTAGCAAGCGTTTGGCATTTACCGCACCGGCAATTGCGCCTGCTGCGGTATCGGCATTGATGTTAAGGGTTTCGCCTTTTGGCCCTGAACCAATGGGGGCGATAACCGGGGTGATGTCGGATTCTTCAAAATTATCCAAAATATGCGGAGTAATTTCTTTTGGTTCACCAACCAGACCAAGATCTAGAATGCGCTCAATATTTGAATCCGGGTCGCGCATGGTGCGCCGTAATTTTTCGGCCTTTATAAGATTGCCGTCTTTGCCCGAAAGGCCAACGGCAAATCCACCTTGGGCGTTTATTTGCGATACAATGTGTTTGTTTATGCTTCCGGCCAAGACCATTTCCACAACGTCAACGGTTTCCTTGTCGGTAACCCTTAGGCCTTGAATAAATTCGCTTTCGATTTTTAATTTTTTTAGCATCTTGCCAATTTGCGGGCCGCCGCCATGAACCACCACCGGGTTGCTCCCAATTTGACGCAGCAATACCACGTCCCGGGCAAAAAGCTTCGCCAGCGCGTCATCACCCATGGCATGACCGCCATATTTAATGACCAGGGTTTCGCCCGCATAACGCCGCATATAAGGCAGCGCTTCGGACAGGGTCGCTGCCTGTGTCAGCCACTCTTCATGGGTTTTGTTAAGCGATATTTCATTGTCTTTGCTCATGATTTCGGCAAATTACAATATTTTTTCCTGATTAGCTACTAGGAACTATGTTCATCAGTTGTCTTATTGGCTTCCTTGGGATGTGATGCGCCCTATGTCGGCCCTTAGGGCCTCAATGCCCGCACCCTTGTGCGAGCTGCAAAGATGAATAAAAGGATAGGCCGCAATATGGGTGGATAGCTCGGCTGCCGTTTTATCCATAACGCGCGTGCGCTCTTTTTCTTTTATTTTGTCAGCCTTGGTTAGAACCACCTGATAGCTCACGGCAGCATCGTCCAGCATTTTCATAACCTTGCGGTCAACATCCTTGATGCCGTGACGGGCATCTATCAACAGCATTACCCTAACCAGCTGCCTGCGACCTTTTAGATACCCATTTACCATGCTGGTCCATTTGGCAACCTGGTCTTTGGGCGCTCGCGCATAACCATATCCCGGCAGGTCGGCAATGGTTATGCGTCCCGCTAGATCAAAAAAGTTTATTTGCTGGGTTCTTCCAGGCGTGTGTGATGTGCGGGCAAGCGCATTACGATTTGTCAGCGCGTTTATTAGCGATGATTTACCAACGTTGGAACGCCCGGCAAAAGCAATTTCTGGAAGCTCGGTTTCGGGTATTTGGTCAAGCCCGGCAGCACCAAGCATGAAAGTACACTCACCAGAAAATAGCACGCGCCCCAATTCAACCTCGCCCGGTTTGAATTCTTCCGTTGGGTTTAATGTCACTGGCTTGGACTCGTTCATTGAGCATTTCCATTAGCACGGTCGTGCTTATCTATTTAACGCCCATACGTTTCATGATTGTCCATTGCTGGAGTATGGAAAGCGTGTTGTTCCATGCCCAATAAATAACCAGACCGGCAGGGAAGGGTGCCAAAAGGAAAGTAAAGAATATAGGCAAGAACATAAAGACCTTAGCCTGTATTGGGTCAGTTGGCTGTGGGTTAAGCTTTTGTTGCAAGAACATTGAAATGCCCATCGCCAAAGGCCAGATGCCAATCATTAAAAAATCTGGCGGGGTCCACGGTATTAATCCGAACAGGTTGAAAAGTGTGGTTGGGTCGGGTGCGGAAAGATCTTGTATCCATCCATAAAATGGCGCGTGACGCATTTCTATGGTTACAAACAAAACTTTATAAAGTGCAAAAAATACCGGTATCTGAACAACAATCGGCAGGCAACCAGCCGCAGGGTTCGCACCCTTCTTTTTATAAAGCGCCATCATTTGTTGGTTAAGCTGCGTCTTGTCTTCTTTGTAGCGCGCCTGCAAAATTTTTATTTCCGGCTGCAGTTCACGCATTTTGGCCATAGCTCTATAAGATTTATTAGCCAGTGGGAAAAACACAAGCTTAATCATCACGGTTAGCAACAAAATGCCAAGCCCAAAATTACCCAGCGCACTGTGAAAAAAGTTAAGCGCATAAAAAATTGGCTTGGTCATGAAATAAAACCAGCCAAAATCAACCGCCAAATCAAGACGGGTAACATCTTCTTTGTCGGTATAACGATCAAGCAGCGTTACTTCTTTGGCCCCTGCAAAAAGACGGCTTTCGCTGGATGTGGCTCCACCCGGTTGAATAACCACAGAGCCACCAAGAAAATCTGTTTGGTATTTATCGATGCCTGCATCGTTGCGATGAACGAAACGGGTGTTTACTGGCATTTTTTGGTCGGGCACAAGTGCCGCTAGCCAGTATTTATCGGTTATTCCAACCCAGCCACCGGTGGTTGGTGCTTCGGATGCACCTTCGTCAACCAAATCGTCGTAATCGATCTCGGTCAATGTGCTGTCAAGCACGCCGAGCAGGCCTTCGTGCAAGATAAAGAACCCGGTTACGTCCGGCGTTCCCCAGCGCGAAATAAGCGCGTATGGATTAAGTGTAATTGGTGCGCCTGAATTATTTTCTACCGTTTGGATAACGTTAAACATGAAATCAGAATCAATAGAAATGGTGCGGGTAAATTTAAGACCATTTCCATTATCCCATGTCAGGGTAACTGGGCTGTTTTCGCTTAAAGTTCTATCGTTTGTTTGCCACGGTGTATCTGCACCGGGTAATTGATCGGCGGCAAAGCCTTTGCCGACCCAGCCGTATTCGGCAAAGTATGATCCAACCTGACCCTTAGGCGAGAAAACACGAACCTTGTTGTCTTCTTCGTTTAGTTTGACGTTGTAATTATTTAAAATTACATCATCCATGCGTCCACCGCTAAGGGAAATAGACCCGCTAATACCGTTTGATTTAATGTTTATGCGTTTGCTTTGGGCCAACAGTTCGTCAACCGAGATTACACCTGATGGCGCGATAGCTGTTTGTCCACCCGGAACCTCAACACCAGATGGCGCGCCGGGTGCCGTTGCGCTAGGCACCGATATATCACCGCTAGTTGGCTGGGGCGCGGTTGAGGTCTGTGTTGTTGTTGCGATTTCGAGTGGCATTTCGGGGGTCGGGAACATTGCTTCCCAGCCCAGAAGGATAAGTCCGGAAAGGGCTATTGCCATAATCAGGTTACGGTAATCATGATCCATTATTTTAGTTAACCTTTTCCCCGATGCTCGGGCTTCAAGCACGAGTTGTTTTTGTTTAATTTGGCGTCACCGTGATTTATTTCTGGCACCGGGTCAATACCGCCATCGTGCCATGGGTGACATTTTGAAATGCGTTTTACAGCAAGTGCCCCGCCACGGATACCCCCATGAGTTTCTATTGCGCCCAGCGCATATTGCGAGCAGGTCGGGTGAAAGCGACAACTGGAACCCAAAATGGGCGATATGGTCCATTGATATATCTTTACAAGGCCGCGAAATATGTGAGCAAGAGGTGTCATTTAGTGCTTATCCACTATAGTTTTGGCCATGGCGGTGCCAGTTTTATTCAATGCATTTTTTAAATCTTGTTTCAGCATTTCAAATGGGCGCTTGATTGTGGAGTGTCTGCCGATAAGTACATAGTCAAAGCCCGGTTTGGCAAATGCAGGCATTATTTCATTGGTTAGTGCGCGTAGGCGGCGTTTGGCCCTGTTGCGGGCAACTGCATTGCCTACCTTGCGGCTAACGGTAAATCCTATGCGTAAAATACCATCAGCGCTTGCGCTGCTGATTTTTTTGTTTGGCCGTATTTGAAGGACAAGGCCAGGTGCGGCCCATTTTTTACCGTTCGATGCCACCCGAAGAAATTCCGGGCGATGCTTAATACGCGTGAGCGCGATTGTCATTTATCCGGGGACCGAATTATCAAGCAGAAAGGCGCTTACGCCCCTTGGCGCGGCGCGCTGCCAGTATGCGGCGTCCGCCCACAGTGGCCATGCGCGCACGGAACCCGTGGCGGCGTTTGCGAATAAGCTTGCTTGGTTGGTATGTACGTTTCACGGGCTTTCTCCGTAGGTAAAATCAGGCTCGGGGTATAAGACGCTTGAGAGCTCAAGTCAACCAAGTCTGGGGCCCAATGGCCAAGAAAATAACCATTTTTTGCTAGTCACTAGTGCTTTGGTTATATTCGGACCATATATTAGGCTGATAAAAGATTACCTTATGGGGTAAAAAACATGAATCAAAAAGAAAAAGCAATAAAAAACAATGGGTTAAAGAGATTTATCCCCATACTGGCAATTGCCGTCGGTGCCGGGTTTTTTTTCGCCATGGGCTGGCATCAATATCTTAGTTTTGAAGCCATGGCCGCTAATCGTGAGGCCATTATGGGATGGGCCGACACAAACCCGGTGCTGGCCATAGCTACCTATATGGCCGCCTATACGGCTGTGGTGGCCCTTTCGTTGCCGGGCGCGGTGTGGATGTCCTTGGGCGGTGCTTTTATTTTTGGCATAGTGGTTAATTCCATAGCCACCGTGTTTGCCGCCACCACAGGTGCCACAATAATATTTCTTGCCACCCGTCATGCTTTTGCCGATTTAGCCCGGGCCAAGGCCGGGAATATGCTTATCAAATTGGAGGAGGGTTTTAATAAAAACGCCTTTAGCTATCTTTTATTTCTGCGTTTGGTTCCAGCGTTTCCATTTTGGCTGGTGAATATTGTGCCCGCGCTTTTGGGTGTTCGCCTTGGCACATATGTTATTGCAACATTTTTTGGTATCATTCCGGGCACCGTTGTTTTTTCCAGTGTCGGCGCAGGGCTTGGCCATGTGTTTGATGCGGGCGAAACCCCTGACCTTGGAATAATATTTGAGCCACAAATAATAATACCAATAATCGCCCTTGCGCTGCTTTCATTAGTTCCTGTTGTTTACAACCGAATAAAACAAAAAGGAAACAATGCTGATGGATGAAATAATTAACTGCGATATTTGCGTAATCGGTGCTGGTTCGGGCGGGTTATCGGTTGCCGCCGGGGCGGCGCAAATGGGCGCCAAGGTCGTGTTGATTGAAAAAAGCAAAATGGGCGGCGATTGCCTAAATACCGGATGCGTTCCATCGAAAGCACTATTGGCTGCATCGCATGCGGCGCTTGATGCCAAACACGCAAATGCGCTTGGCATAGATGCTAGCGTATTCGTGGATGGGCCACGAGTTTTTTCCCACGTTAGCGATATAATAAAATCCATAGAACCCCACGATAGTCAGGAACGGTTCGAACAATTGGGCGTAAATGTAATTCGTGATCACGCTAAATTTATTTCAAGCGATGAAGTAAGCGCAGGCGGAAACAGGATCCGGGCTAGACGTTTTGTGGTTGCCACCGGTTCGCGTGCGTTTGTTCCACCCATCGAAGGAATTGAAAACGTAAATGTTTTAACCAATGAAAATATTTTTGAGATTAAATCCATACCCGAACATTTGATCGTTATTGGCGGCGGGCCTATTGGTATTGAAATGGCGCAAGCATTTCGCGGTTTGGGCGCAAAGGTAAGCGTGGTGGAAATGGCAACCATCTGCCCCAAGGACGACGTGGAAATAGTGGACGTATTGCGCCAATGCTTAAATGACGACGGGATAGAATTATTTGAAGGGGCAAAAGTTCAGCGCATTGAAGGGGGCAAAAATAACCCGGCGGTTATTATTGTTGATGGAAATGGTAACGAATTAAATATTAGCGGCTCGCACTTGCTAGTTGCGGCTGGGCGCAGGCCCAATGTGGAAAACATCGGTCTGGATGTGGCAGGCATTGATGTTAGGACAAGTGCCCCCGGTGGAATAATTGTTGATGCTGGCCTTAAAACCAGCAACAAAAAAGTTTATGCCATTGGCGACGTTAGTGGTGGGTATCAATTTACCCATGTTGCCGGATACCATGCGGGTATTGTTATTAGGAACGCACTTTTCCGTTTACCGGCCAAAGTTAATTTAAACCATGTGCCATGGGTAACATACACAAGCCCAGAGCTTGCCCACGCCGGGTTAAACGAAGCTGACGCGCGTGAAAAGTTTGGCTCTAAAATTAAGGTGCTTAAAGCCAGCTTTGCCGACAATGACCGCGCCCGGGCCGAGCGTAATACTGCCGGCATGATAAAGGTGGTGGTTACAAAATCGGGCAAAATACTTGGCTGTTCCATAATTGGGCCGCATGGGGGTGAATTAATAGCGCCTTGGGTTTTGGCCATGGAAAAAGGCCTTAAAATCAGTGCCATGGCAGGGACAATCGCGGCCTATCCAACGCTTTCAGAAATATCAAAAAGGGCAGCGGGCAGTTTTTATACGCCAAAGCTCTATGGTGCTACAACTAGATGGCTGGTACGTTTTCTTTCTAAGTTTGGCTAAATTTGGCTAAGCTTCTTTTATGAGGGAAGGGTGGCATGGATAGCGTTTCAGACATCTGGAATCCAGACAGCTACCTTGATTTTGCCAATGATCGCGTGCGCCCGGCGCTTGAGCTTATCTCGCATATAAAAATAGAAAACCCAGCGTCTATTGTTGACCTTGGCTGTGGCCCCGGAAACATAACCGCAATTTTACGAGATAGATGGAAAGCCGCATCCATTAGCGGGGTTGATAATTCCTCTGCCATGCTGGATCGCGCCCGGGCCGAATACCCTGACAAAAATATTAACTGGAAACTTGAAAGCATTAATGACTGGGTCTCGGATAAACGAAACGAAACGTTTGATGTTATTTTTTCAAATGCGGCACTTCATTGGCTTGGCGGGCACAAAGATTTATTTCCACAACTGATGGACCGTGTTGCAACAGACGGGGTATTGGCCGTGCAAATGCCAAATAATTTTTCCGCCCCATCGCATAAATTAATAACCGAAACAGCTGCCGAGGGCCCATGGGCAGAACAATTAACCCCGGCCTTAAACCGTGCAGCGGTTGCATGGCCGGCCGCCTATAAAGGCTGGCTCCACCCTTATTCAAAAAATGTTGAGGTTTGGGAAATCCATTACACCCAATATTTTGATGGCGATGATCCGGTGCTTAAATGGATTAGCTCCACGGCATTAGCACCGGTTCTTTCCACGCTAAAAGGTACAATGCGAGAATCGTTCATTGCGGTTTACGGGCGGCGATTGCGCGAAGCCTATCCTAAAAATGCAGAGGGGCGCACCGTTTATAAAATGCGTCGTACTTTTATACTTGCGGTTAAAGATTAAGCAGGATTAATCCCCCAGCACGACGCCTTCGCGCCTTAATCCCGCTCATTAATCTCCCAGCACGACACCTTCACGTCGGGGATCAGCCGCACCAACAAGGCCGCCGTCTTTCATGCCAACAAAATGCAGGCCGCTGGTTGTCTTTTTTAATTTTACTTCATGACCCATATCTTCCAGCGGTTTTTTTAATATTTCTGCATTGCTGTCGATTTCCAATTCAATCGCACCACCACGGTTAAGGAAGTGCCCCATGGATAATGCCTCGCCGGGTGAAAGCCCCCAATCAAAAAGCGCAACAATTGCTTGGGCAACATAGCCAATAATGGATGACCCGCCGGGCGAGCCAATGGCGGCAACCGTGTTGCCGTCTGCATCAAACACCAATGTTGGTGCCATGGATGAGCGCGGGCGTCTTCTTGGGCCTACCTGGTTGGCAACTGGTGCGCCGTCTATTTCTGCGCGGAACGAAAAATCGGTCAATTGGTTGTTTAATAAAAAACCGCGAACCATCATGCGCGAACCAAATGCACTTTCGATACTAGACGTCATGGCAACCGCGTTACCATCAGAATCAATAACGCTTAGATGCGTGGTCGAAACACCATGGCTTTCATCTGAAATGCCCAATTTATTATGGCCGGTCATTCCCGGCATTCCCGGTGCGGCTTTGCCTGATGCGGCCGCGGGATTAATTTGTCCGGCCCGGCTTTTAAGATAATCAGGCGCAATTAATCCTTCGGGCCACGGAACGAACCGTGGGTCGCCAATGTATGCGGCACGGTCGGCAAAGGCCAATTTTGATGCTTCGCTAATCAGGTGGGCCGCTTGCAGGTTGCCCGGTTTTGTATTTTGTAAATCAAATTTTTGTACCATTCCCAGTATCTGCAATGTTGCAATACCGCCCGATGATGGCGGGCCCATGCCACAGACCAGCATGGTACGGTATGGCCCACAAACCGGGTCGCGTTTATTGGCGCGGTACGCGACCATGTCGGTACTGGTGATTGTTCCGGGGTTAACCGATGCTTCGCGCACCGTTTGGCCTATGTCATAACCAATAGAGCCAAGGTAAAATGCTTTCGCCCCTTGTTCGGCAATGGTTTTGTATGTTGCCGCTAGTTTTTTATTGGTAAGGTTTTGCCCTGCTTTTAGCGGGGTGCCGTCTTCGTTAAAAAAATAATTTTTGGTTGGGGTGAATGTGTTTAGGTCAGATGTGCCCGCTATCATTTTTGCCAACCGCGGCGAAACCATAAACCCATTTTCCGCCAGCCCAATTGCCGGCTGGAACAATTTTGCCCATGGCAATTTACCCTGTTCGGCATGAACTTCTTCAAGCATTGCCAGCAAGCCGGGCACCCCAACCGAAAGACCGCCAAGGCGGGCATGGCTAAATGGTTTGGGTTTGCCATCTAAATTCAAAAACATATCCGGCGTTGCCCCATCAGGCGCGGTTTCCCTGCCATCCCATGCGGCTATTTCACCATTAGCAGAATTAAATGAAAGCATAAATCCACCACCGCCAATGCCGCTTGATTGTGGTTCAACCAGACCAAGAACCATTTGCGCAGCAATGGCCGCATCCACCGCAGAACCGCCTGCGCGCAACATTTCTAAACCGGCATTTGCCGCCAGCGGGTTAGCTGCCGCTATCATGTGTTTTTCAGATTTTACCGTGGGGGCGATAGTCTCGGATTTGGGCATGGTTATATTTGGCACCGTGTTTGGCACCGTCCCACTGGGCGCACAGGCACCCAAAAACAATGCAATAATCACGAATGGTGCAATGGAGTAAACGGTTGGCTTCATTGGCTCTCTCAAATCATATACAACTATAAATGCCATGCTAACGGCCATTTTGTATTTTGCAAACGCATTTACGCACACTTTCTTAAGTGCAATATTTTGCTATAGTGGATATATGGAAAATACGACCACAATCGTTGATGCGGTGGGTAAAGATACCTTGATAATCTTGCTGGTGCTGTTTGCCGGTGTCCTTTATTGGGCGTTTAAGCCCAGATGGGACAAACGCCATAGGGACAAAAACGATACGGACATTAACATTCCGCCTGGGCTGTGAATGCGCCCATATGCCCGCTTTGCAACAAGCTCCATAAGCGGTATTCTTGCCGATAACTTAAAATACAAAAGGTCATGTAAATATAAAAGGTCACATGCAGAATGAGCACCCATCAATCATCTCAGCTTGACGCCGCCATGCGCCCGGTTACCGCACCCGATATTCGGGCGCGTAAGCGTTCCCGCGGGGCCGAGCCGCTTGTTTGTCTTACGTCCTATACCACGCTGACGGCGCGCCTGCTTGATGCTCATACCGACCTTATGCTTGTGGGCGATAGCCTCGGCATGGTGCTGTATGGGCTGGAAACAACCGTTGGCGTAACCTTGGACATGATGATTGCCCATGGTCAGGCAGTAATGCGTGGGGCGCGGCGTTCTTGTGTGGTGGTTGATATGCCATTTGGCACCTACCAAGAAAGCCCGGAAGTAGCGTTTAGAAATGCGGCCCGCATAATGAAAGAAGTTGGATGTGCCGGGGTAAAATTTGAAGGCGGCACTGAAATGGCCCCTACGGTAAAATTCCTGACCGAACGCGGCATTCCGGTTGTTGGCCATGTTGGCCTGATGCCACAATCGGTAAATACCGCAGGTGGGTTTAAATCTCGCGGGCGTGACGACGAAGATGCAAAGCGTATTCTTGCCGATGCCCACGCCATAACCGAGGCCGGGGCATTTGCAATTGTGGTCGAGGGCGTCATCGAACCGGTGGCGCGAACTATTACCGAAGAAATAGATGTTCCAACAATTGGCATTGGCGCATCACCGGCATGTGATGGCCAGATACTTGTAACCGAAGACTTGGTTGGCTTGTTTCAAGATTTCACGCCCAAGTTTGTAAAACGATATATGGATCTTGGTTCCGGCATTGCCGAGGCCGCACGCCTTTATGCCGAAGATGTTCGTTCCGGTAATTTTCCTCTTGATGAGCATTGTTTCGGCGTAACCAAACCCAAAAATGACGATTAAGATTTTTCGTACTTCATCTGAGCTTGCAGCCCAAGTTGGCGCATGGCGGAACGATGGAAAAAAAATTGGTCTGGTACCGACCATGGGCGCGTTGCATGCCGGGCATATGGCGCTTGTGCACAGGGCAACAAAAGTTTGTGACAAAGTTTGCGTAACGCTGTTTGTTAACCCGACCCAATTTGGCGAAGGCGAAGACT
>DAOWFB010000166.1 GCA_030638205.1 Thalassospiraceae bacterium | reverse complement strand
TTTTTGGCGACCTTTGGCTGGTTAAGAAAGCGAAGTGCTATCCAGCCCGAAAGCCATTCGGCATCTGAATATTGAACAGAAGATTCCGCTGGCAAAGAATGTTTCGATGTTATGCGGTATGCATCTTCAGGTCTTTTTTTACGCAGCGCAAGACGGGCAAGGTAGGCACGTTCAACCCACCATATTTCAGGATGAGGAACGTTTGCAGGCGACATGTCTAATATTTCAATGGAACCATCAAGCCGTCCTTTGCGCCTACGCCAGCGCAAGCGTTCATACATCAGCCCGGGATCAGATCTAAGGTTTTTCGGAACATCGGCAATTGCTTTATCAACATTTCCTTCCTTACGCATAAGCCAGATACGGGCGATGGCAAGATTGCGCATTTTTTTATCAATTTTCCATAGTTGACGCTTGGCCTTATAAGAACGTTTTTCCCAAATAAGGCGATCAAGCCGTTTTAGGTGATCGTCCTTTGTTAGAATTTTTTTGTGCCGACGATAAAAGCTTTTTTCTTGCGCTGTGGTAAAGTTGCCCTTAACCCAAACTGCCCGCAAGGTTAGGGCGGCAGCTTCTTTTTGCCCGGTTTTTAAAAGTGCCTCACCATAACGAACTTGCCCCATAGCAGATAGCGGCCCGCCCATGGCGACTATGGCCCCCAGCGTTTCTTCCGGCTTCATGGAGGATGGAATAGTTTCCTCGCCTCTTTTTACTATGGTGTTTCTTTTTGGCCAGTCCGGTCTTTTGTTCAAAAATTTTCTGACATCTTTATAATTGCCGGGGCTGCCATGAGAAGTTAAGTAATGCCACTTAAGAACATCTGCCAGTAACGGGTCCTTTATTTTACGGATATGATTTTTGACCTCTCGCCAACTTCGCTTATCCAGAAATTTGAATGCATTTTTAGCATGGCTGGCATCACCCTTGCTTACTTCGCGGGCAAATACGGATGTGGGGTAGGTGGATATGGTGACGGCTGTACCAAGCAGAGCAATTGCCACTAAAATGTGGGTCGTCAGCCATAATGGCTTTGTTAGTCCCGGTAGCCTGAAAATAAAATAGTTAGCCATCATCCCCCGCCAACATTGAGCCAGCATTTAAACTGCCAACACTTAAGCTATGAGCATAAATTACGCTTTTGCGGGAACATACTCAAGAAAGCAGGTTGGCCAAGGGGTATTTAATCCAAAAGCGCGCGCTTTACGCCCAGCCTTCTTGGGGGTAATGTCCGGTTTTAATGGCCCACACCTATGACTAGGCCCATAAATAGAACTTCAGGAGTTTAGGTAAAAATGACCTTCAGTGGCTCGTATACAGCGCTCATTACACCGTTAAAAAATGGTGAAGTGGACGAAAAAGCATTTCAGGATTTTGTCGAGTGGCAAATAACCGAAGGAACAAACGGGTTGGTTCCCTGTGGCACAACGGGCGAGTCGCCGACCCTTACCCATGGGGAGCACAAGCGCGTAACCGAGCTTTGCATAGAGGTCGCCAAGGGAGGCCGCGCCACCGTAATGGCTGGTGCCGGGTCGAACTCAACCGCCGAGGCTGTGGAGCTTGCGGTTCATGCGGAAAAAGCAGGTGCCGATGCACTTTTGGTGGTGACGCCATATTACAACAAGCCAACCCAAGAAGGGCTGTTTCGTCATTATGAAGCCATAAACAATGCGGTTTCCACGCCCATATTTATTTATAATATTCCCGGGCGCTCCATCGTTGATATGAGCATGGAAACAATGGCGCGGCTGGCGAAGCTTGCAAATATAGCGGGGGTCAAAGACGCCACCAGCGATCTTGCCCGGCCAATATCAGTTGCAACAGAAATCGGTAAAGACTTTGCCCAGCTTTCAGGCGAAGATGCCACCGCCATACCGTTTTTGGCGGCAGGTGGACATGGCTGCATTTCGGTAACGTCCAACATTGCACCACGTCTTTGTGCCCAGCAGCACAAAGCATGGGCGGCGGGTGATGTTAAGGGCGCAATTGATATTCAAAACAAGCTAATGCCCGTTCATAGCGCCATGTTCTGTGAAAGCAGTCCCGGCCCGGTGAAATTTGCGGCTGAAATACTTGGGCTGTGTTCATCCGAATTGCGTTTACCGCTTTGTGAGATTTCTCAAACCAGCAAAGAAACCGTTACGGCGGCATTGCTAGAAGCTGGGATTACAAGCTAATTCCTGCATTTGGGGATTCAAGAGGCAGCCATGGCGCAAAAAAAGAAAAAAAAGCCAAGTAACGTTGCGGCGCGAAACCGCAAGGCACGCCATGATTATTTCATCGAACAGACGTTTGAAGCTGGCATCCAGTTGCACGGCAGCGAGGTAAAATCCCTGCGCCAAGGCCATGCGACCATTGGCGATGCCTTTGCCAGTGAAAAAGATGGTGAATTGTTCCTGATGAATTCTTATATACCTGAATATTCAGGCGCTAGCCATTTTAGCCACGAACCTAAGCGCGCGCGCAAGTTGCTAATGCATAAGCGGGAAATAGCAAAGTTGTTCATGGCCATAGCCCGCGACGGAATGACGGTTGTTCCGCTTAGCGTTTATTTTAATGAACGCGGAGTGGCCAAAGTTGAGATTGGTTTGGCCAAAGGCAAGCACAAGTCCGACAAGCGCCAAGCAACCAAAGAACGAGACTGGAAGCGGGACAAGGCTAGGTTAATGAGCGCCAGCCAAAAATAAAGAGCCAAAAATAAATAGCCAAAGGTAACCGGTGATAAATGTCAGATAATTCTCGCCGTTTGCCACCGGGCCAAGTTTTAACCCAAAAATTTCCGGTGCTTGATCTGGGGGTGAAGCCCGATATCCCTCTCGATCAATGGCGCTTTAGCGTTTCCGGGCTGGTTGAAAATCCCATCGATTGGGACTGGCAGGAATTTAAATCACAGCCACAAACCACAATCGTAACCGATATTCACTGTGTAACAACGTGGTCGCGCTATGATAATGAATGGCAGGGGGTTTCGGCCAAACATTTGTTGGATGTGCTAAGGCCAAGGCCGGAGGCGGCTTTTTTGGTTTTTTATTCCCATGACGGCTACACCACCAACGTTCCATTGCAGGCATTTAACGATGATGACGTGATGTTGGCCCATAGCTGGAACGGTGAGCCCCTAAGCCGTGAACACGGTGGCCCGGTTAGGCCGGTAATTCCTAAGCTTTATTTCTGGAAATCAGCAAAATGGGTTAAGCATATTACCTTTATGGATAAAGATGCGCCCGGCTATTGGGAGGTACGCGGCTATCATAATGATGCCGACCCATGGAAAGAAGAGCGTTTTGGCTAAATATATTTAAGGAAACCATAAGCAATGAATACAAAGTCCCCGGAAAAACCGTTATTACACCTTGTTTTTGGCGGTCATGTTGATGATCCGCGCACGCTTGATTTTACCGACACAAAAAATCTGGATATTGTTGGCATTTACCCCAGCAATGCAGAAGCCTTGGATGCGTGGCGCGGGGCCTCACAATCCAACGTGGATGATGCGCATATGAAATATGTGGTGGTTCATCTTCATCGTATGTTTGAAGACCCCGAGCATGAGACTTAATTTTTAAGATTAGATAATCTTTATAACCATATGATAATTAGCAACTATTTATCATAATCAGTTTTTTCAAACTTTTTTCCGTCTATTTCTTTGCGCCCTAGCTTGCGGGCTTTACGCTCAAGCGTTTTTTCGTGTTTGCTTCGCCCGTGAGCAACTCTGTTTTCAGCGGCCAACTTTTCTTTTTGTTCTTTGGCTTTAATCTTTCGAAATTTGCTTAAGCTTACGGTTTCAGGCATTAATTTCTACCCTTGATTAGTTTGACAGCACTTAAAAAAACATCATCAAACATTTCGGCGGTAAGTCGCCCGGTATTGGTGTTGTAGCGCGAACAATGATAGCTATCTGCCAGCATTATTTCACTTTCACTGCCGCCAATCTTGAAAGTTGCACCATGGGCAAATTTGAACGCGCTTTTTTTATGACCCATAGCCATTAATACCGCACCGTGAGCAACCAAACCAAGGGCGATTATAACTTTTAAGTTTTTCATGGCTTTAATTTCGCTTGTTAAAAAATCACCACAAGCAGCTGTTTCATTGGCAGTTACCTTGTTTTGTGGCGGCACGCAACGAACCGCATTTGTTATGCGGGCGTTTACTAGCTCAAGACCATCATCAGGGCTTGCCTGGTAATTTCCCTTGGCCAGACCTGTTTTTATTAGTGTCGGATAAAGAAGATCACCAGCCCCATCGCCGGTGAATGGCCTGCCGGTACGGTTTGCACCCTTTAGCCCCGGCGCTAGCCCAACAACCAGCAATTTAGCATCTATTGATCCAAAGGCCGGAACCGGGGCGTTAAAAAAATCAGGATAAGCGCGCTTATTCTCGCTCCTAAAACCAAAAAGCCGTGGGCAGATGCTGCAATTTGCATCGGGTTCAAGCAAATAAGCCATTTTTTTAAGAATTAGCCACGAATTCACCCGGTGTATTGGGGACATCGTCGCTCATATCGGGGCTTTCTGGTTGCGGTGCTGTGTCGTATTCGTGGGGGTCAGAGCCACCATCCGCGCCTTCGCCATCTGGCCTGCTGATGGCAGATTTTATACTATCTAGCTCAATGAAGGTGTCTGCTTGGCGGCGCAGTTCATCGGCAATCATTGAAGGGTTGGATTTAATCGTGCTTACCACGGCAACGCGAACCCCGCGACGTTGCACAGCCTCGACAAGGCGGCGGAAATCACCATCCCCGGAAAATAGGACTATATGGTCTAGTTTGTCGGCCATTTCCAGCATGTCGATGGCCAGCTCAATGTCCATGTTGCCCTTGATTTTACGTTTACCGGTGGTGGCATCGGTGAATTCCTTGGCCGGTTTGGTGACCATTGTGTAGCCGTTGTAATCGAGCCAATCCACCAACGGGCGAAGAGGGGAATATTCGGCCTCATCAATAAGGGCTGTGTAATAAAACGCCCTTACCAGATGGCCACGGGTTGCAAAATGTTTGAGAAGGAGCTTGTAGTCGATATCGAAATTAAGTGCCTTGGCTGCAGCGTAGAGATTGGACCCATCAATAAATAAGCCAACCCTCTCCTGAGGATAAAATGGCATTTTTCAAATTCCTTAAATAAATTCATATAAAAATAAAATTAAGCTATATGCCAATATACCTAAGAGGGTATTGGGCAGTGCGCAAGGTGTATAATACTCTATCAAAGGCAAAATCAAAGGCACAGCAGGCAATTTGGGGGGGCATAGCAGCATGATTTTAATAGGAATTGGTGCAAATCTGCCCCATCAGAGGTTTGGCAGCGCTCTTGAGACTTGCCGCCATGCCGTCAGCTTATTGGCGGCGCACCCGGATATAGAGCTTATGGATATTTCCAGATGGTACGAAAGTGCCCCCGTTCCCATATCGGACCAGCCATGGTTCATCAATGGGGTGGCAAGCATCAAAACCGAGCTTCCAGCTGAGCAATTAATGGACATCCTCCACGAAATAGAAGGTAAGTGCGGGCGTGAGCGGGGTGATCCGGATATTGAGAAAAATGCCCCACGGTTGCTGGATCTGGATTTGCTTGATTTCAACGGTGTGGTTAGCAAAAATCATAACAATAAATCCAAAAAAAGCCCCGTTTTGCCCCATCCACGCATGGGCGAGCGGGCCTTTGTTTTGTTGCCCTTGGCCGATATAGCGCCCGATTGGAGCCATCCAGCCACCAAGCAAAGCCTTGATGAGCTAATAAGGGCACTAAATCCAGATCAGGTGGCAAGGCCCATACCCGCCGATTGAACAATTTTTGGCTATTTATGGCCTTTTTCCTTGCCTTATTGGGCTATGGCAAATATACAAGTGCGCTTGCTTGTTAAATATTTAAAAAACAATGACTGGAGATACCCGTCCATGGCCCGTGTAACGGTCGAAGATTGCGTAACAAAAATTCCTAATCGCTTTGATTTATTGATGATTGCCGCCCAGCGCGCTCGCAACATTAGCTCAGGCGGAGAAATTACCGTTGAGCGCGATGATGATAAAAACCCGGTTGTAGCATTGCGCGAAATAGCCGAAGAAAGCATAAGCTTTGCTGATTTAGAAGACGGCATTATTACCGGATTGCAACGCTATGTTGAAGTCGAAGAGCCAGAAGAAGATGAAATGGACTTGATGCAGGCTATTCATCATGATGTAGTTGAAGATGAAGCTGAGATACAAGCGGAAATTGAAGAGGTAGAAGAAGTCAAAGAAGACGTTCTTACCGTTCATGACGTTGCCGCCGAAGAAGTTGACGCCGCTCTTGAAGATGCAGAAACAATTCAAGAAGGGGGCGAAATCGAGGAGTCCTAATCATGTCTGGGTGCGTATGTTATATTTTTTCCTCGCGCCTATTCCGGATGGCCCTCATGCCCATTGCAGTACTTAGCAACAAGATTAAACCCTTCGCTTTCAATCGGTGGAGGGTTTTGTCGTGGTGAGGCAATTCGAGCTTGTGGAATCCATCAAGGCGTATGACCCAAACGCCGATGAAGACCTAATAAATAGCGCCTATGTTTATTCGATGAAGGCCCACGGCTCACAGGTGCGGGCGTCGGGTGATCCTTATTTTTCTCATCCATTGGAAGTTGCCGGAATCCTGGCCGGATACCATCTTGATGCAGCAACGATTGTTACGGCATTACTTCACGATACGGTTGAAGACACCGGCGCAACATTAAAGGTAATTGAAAAAAGCTTTGGCTCGGAGGTTGCTAAGCTTGTCGATGGCGTAACCAAGCTTAACCAGATTGAAATGCAGTCCGACCACGCCAAGCAGGCGGAAAATTTTCGCAAGCTTTTATTGGCCATGTCGGAAGACATCAGAGTGTTGCTGGTAAAGCTGGCCGACCGTCTGCACAATATGCGCACACTGCATTTCATCAAGGACGATGAAAAACGTCGCCGTATAGCAACCGAAACAATGGAAATATATGCGCCATTGGCCGAACGCATCGGCATGCAGGAATTAAAAAACGAACTTGATGACCTTTCGTTTGCTGAGATTAATCCAGAAGCCCGCAACTCGGTATTAAAACGGCTTGATTTTCTTCGCGACGAAGGCGGCGGACTTATTAAAAAAATTGTTACCGAGCTTGAGCGGGTATTAAAAGACGCTGGAGTTACTGCAAAGATATATGGACGGGAAAAAACACCTTATTCAATTTGGCGCAAAATGCAGCTCAAAGATGTTTCGTTTGAACAGCTTTCCGATATTATGGCTTTTCGTGTTGTGGTCAAAGATGTCGATGAATGTTATCGCGCACTTGGCGTTGCCCATAATGTTTATCGGGTGGTACCGGAAAGGTTCAAAGATTACATTTCCGTTCCCAAGCCAAATGGATACAGCTCGCTTCACACCGGAATAATTGGCCCCGAACGTCACCGTATTGAATTGCAAATTCGCACAACTGGAATGCATGAAATTGCAGATAACGGCGTTGCCGCACATTGGGAGTACAAGCAGGGAAGACCTGCCAAGATTACCGAAGGAAAGCAATACCGCTGGCTGCGCGAGCTTTTGGAGATTTTAGAAAATGCAGAAGAGCCAGAAGAATTTCTCGAGCACACCAAGCTTGAGATGTTCCCCGATCAGGTGTTTTGCTTTACGCCCAAGGGCGAACTTATAAACCTGCCAAAAAATGCAACTCCGGTTGATTTTGCCTATGCCGTTCATACCGAAGTTGGCGACAGGTGTGTTAGTGCCAAGGTCAACGGAAGAATGGTTCCGCTTAAATCCTCGCTCAAAAATGGCGATCAAGTTGATATTGTTACTTCAAAAAATCACACCCCCTCACCAACGTGGGAAAGATTTGTGGTTACCGGCAAAGCCAGAGCAAGAATTCGTCGTTTTATAAGGTTAAAAGAACGCGATCAATATATCGAACTAGGCCATGCAATGCTTGAGCGGGCATTTTTAGAAGAAAGTTATCCTTTAACAGAAAAGGGCCTTAAAGGTGTTTTAAAAAACTTCCAGAAAGAAGATGTAGATGATTTGGAGGCCGAGGTTGGTAATGGACATATTTCCGCTCGTGATGTTTTAGAAGCCGTTTATCCAGGAACCAAAAAGAAAGCAGCGTCAAAATCAGCCAATGTTGTGCCACTTTCGCAGGCAAGATCGCTTCAGGCAAAAGCCGACAGCGGTGCCATACCTATTAAGGGACTTATCCCCGGCATGGCGGTGCATTATGCAGGGTGTTGCCATCCGCTTCCGGGCGATAGAATTGTTGGCATTATCACCACAGGCAAGGGCGTTACCGTTCATACCATTGATTGTGATACCCTTGAACAATTTACAGACGAGCCCGAACGCTGGATCGATGTTTCATGGGAAAGTAGTGCCAGCAGTACCGAGCTTCACGTTAGCCGGGTTCATCTTATTGTGCTGAACGTACCCGGCAGCTTAGGTGACCTTTCTAATGTTATTGCACGCAATAACGGTAATATATCGAATTTAAAAATTATATCCCGACAAGCAGATTTTTTTGATATGACCGTGGATATTGAAGTAAAAGATGTGAAGCACCTTTCAGAAATAATAGCAGCCCTTCGTGCCACGCCTGCCATTAATTCCGTAGAGAGAGCCAGAGGGTAGTTTAAGAGGGTAATTCATATATGTTTCAACGTCGTTCCAGGCCAAACATTGTGATTAGATTGCGCGAGTTCTTCTGGCCTAGTTCCGGATGGCATCGTTCGACCAGATATGTCTTTCATCGGGTTGCCCGCATACCCGGTTCATCATATTCCATTGCTGCGGGTTTTGCCTGTGGTGCGGCAATTTCCATGACCCCGTTTGTTGGGCTGCATTTTGTTTTATCGGCAATTGTTGCTTACATAATGCGGGCCAATATATTGGCTAGTGCCATTGGTACGGCCGTGGGCAACCCGTGGACGTTTCCGTTCATATGGGTGTGGATTTACAATGCCGGCATATGGATTGTTGGCAGCGGCCATACCAATGCCACAGAGGTTGATTTTGCAACCGTATTTTCAACATCGATGGAAGCACTCATAAGGTTCGATATTGCTTATCTTGTGCAAACGTCAGGTCCAGTATTATGGCCAATGCTGATTGGCTCTATACCCACAGCCATTGTTACGTGGATAATTTTTTATGCACCATTGCAGCCGATTATTTCACGTTATCAAGCGGCACGCCATCATCGCAGAACAAGAAAAAAACGTCGCAAAGAAAAAAACAAAGAAGAACAATCATATGCAGATGAAAAACTTGCGGCTCAGGTTTCAAGCGATGTAATTCCAAATAATTCTGGTGTGGACAAAACATAGCAATGGCGAAAATAAATAATCATTTACGCCTTGGCGTCAACATTGATCATGTCGCAACAATTCGTAATGCCCGTGGCAGCAATTATCCTGACCCGGTGCGGGCAGCAAAAATTGCTGCAGATTTTGGTGCCGATGGTATAACCGCTCATCTACGCGAAGACCGTCGCCATATTACGGATACAGATATTCTTCGCCTTTGTGATGAAATAAATATTCCACTCAATCTTGAAATGGCGGCCACCGATGAAATGCTTGAAATTGCACTTCATCACAAACCACATGCGGCGTGTATTGTTCCGGAAAAAAGAGAAGAAAGAACCACCGAAGGTGGGCTTGATGTAATAGGGCAGATAAAAGATCTGGAGCCGTTTGTTAAAAGCCTTAGTGATGCAGGCATCAGGGTATCGTTGTTTATTGAGCCTGACCCAGCAGCACTTGATGCGGCAAAGTCACTTGGTGCGCCGGTGGTTGAATTGCATACCGGGGCTTATTGCGATGCCAATGCGGGGCATGAGCGTGACGTGGAACTGGAACGAATTGTAAGAGCCGCCATGCATGCCAGCGATATTGGGCTGGAATGTCACGCCGGGCACGGGTTGACGTTTGATACGGTGCAACCGGTTGCACGAATAGCAAATATTGCCGAATTAAATATTGGTCACTTTCTGGTGGGCGAGGCAATTTTTGTTGGTCTTGGCAATTCAATATCTGAAATGCGCCGCCTTATGGTTGAGGCGCGGGTGGTCGAAGCGCGAGCAGGTAAATAAAAAAATGATAATTGGCGTTGGAACCGACCTTTGCGACATAAGGCGAATTGAGAAAACCCTAGAGCGGTTTTCCGATCGTTTTATTGACCGCATTTATACGGATATTGAAAAAGAAAAATCGAAGCGCCGGGCCATTCCGGCCAATTCATTTGCCCTTTGTTATGCCGCCAAGGAAGCAACCGCCAAAGCGTTGGGAACCGGCTTTCGTGACGGGGTTTTTTGGCGCGATCTTGGGGTTGATAACCTGCCCAGTGGACAGCCAATTATGAAACTTAGCGGCGGGGCATTAAAGCGCCTTGACCAGCTTATTCCGCCTGGAATGAGGGCTAAAATAGACATCTCATTAACCGATGAGTATCCTTTGGCCCATGCCATTGTAATTATTTCTGCGGTAACGGCTGGAAACCCAACCTAAAATCGTTCATAACCCCTTAAATTAAATTAATACCGGATTGGAATGCAATAATGCCTAAACAGCCTGAAGAACTTATTCCCGATGTTGGCGAAGGCCTGCGTAATGGGGCGGGTGGTTTAGAAAAAAATGACGGTCTTTGGGATACAGCCAAGACCGTTATCTTCGCGGTATTGATAGCGATGTTTGTTCGCACCTTTGCCTATGAACCTTTTTCAATTCCATCCGGGTCAATGATACCGACATTGTTGGTTGGCGATTATCTGTTTGTGTCTAAGTTTTCATATGGTTATAGCAAGCATTCTTTCCCGTTTTCCATGCCGTTAGTGCCGGGGCCGGAGCGCGTTGGCTTCGATGCGCCAAAGCGCGGTGATGTTGCGGTGTTTAAATTGCCGTCCGACGGGCGGACAGATTATATCAAACGCTTAATCGGGCTTCCCGGCGATAAAATACAGGTAAAGGGTGGCATTTTGCATATAAACGGTGAACCGGTATTTCGTGAGCCCGCTGGCATTTACACATATCGCGATACTCGTGGCCGCGTCCATAACGCTAAACTATATACCGAAATATTGCCGGGCGGGCGCAGGCACAGGATAATCGAAGTATCCGATCAGGATGCATCTGATAACACCATCGAATATACGGTTCCGGCTGGACATTATTTTGCCATGGGCGACAATCGCGATAATTCAAAAGACAGCCGTTATCTTGATGCTGTTGGTTTTATTCCAGTTGAAAATCTTGTTGGTCGTGCAGAGGTTTTGGTTTTTTCTTATTCGGGAAGTTTATGGAAATTCTGGCAATGGGACGAAACTCTCAGAACCGAACGTTTTTTCAAGGGCCTAAATTGAGCAACAGTACAGAAATTGAAGATGTATTGGGTTATCGGTTTTCCGATAAAGCGCTGCTTGAAACCGCGCTTACGCATTCAAGCGCTGCTGGTGCGCACATATATTCTAACGAACGGCTTGAATTTCTTGGCGATAGGGTTTTGGGCATTGTTATCGCCGATATTCTTTATAATAGATTCGAAGACGAAGACGAAGGAAGTTTGGCAAGAAGGTTTGCCGGACTTACATCACGCGATGCCATAGCCGAAGTCGCCGGAAATCTTGAAATTGAAAAATTTGTTGAAATGTCGCCTGCTGATGATGCTACTTCTGAGCGAGGGCGATTAAGTTTGTTAGCAGACACGGTCGAGGCCATATTGGGCGCAATGTTTCTTGATGGCGGCCTTGATTGTGCTGCTAGTTTTATTAAATCCCACTGGGAAAAAATGGTGGATGCAAACATTAATCCGCCCAAGGATGCCAAGACCGAATTACAGGAATGGACGCAAGCAAAAGGCTTGGGCTTGCCTGAATATAAAATAGTTGAACAATCCGGGCCAGACCATGCGCCAATATTCAAGATTGAAGTCAAGATTCCAAATTATGAAAAACATAGCGGCAGCGGCAGCTCAAGGCGTAGTGCAGAAATGGAAGCAGCCAAAGCCTTCCTTGAAACAACCCTTGAAGCGACCCCAGAAATAACTAAGGCCAAAAATAACCAAGGTGAAGCAAAATGAATGATGAGCTAAAAAAACAATGCGGCTTTATTGCTGTTTTGGGCGCACCCAATGTTGGCAAGTCAACGTTGGTTAACCGTATGGTTGGTGCCAAGGTATCTATTGTTTCACCCAAGGTACAAACAACCAGAGCGCGGGTTATGGGAATTGCCATTCGTGGCAATGCACAACTAGTATTTATTGACAC
>DAOWFB010000044.1 GCA_030638205.1 Thalassospiraceae bacterium | reverse complement strand
TTTTGCGGTATGTCTTTTAATGTTTTTGCATTTTCGGTTACGTCTTCGCCGACTGACCCGTCACCACGGGTGGCGGCCTGAACTAAAATGCCATTTTCATATCTTAGCGCAATTGAGACCCCATCAATTTTTGGCTCAGCCACCATTTCCAGCGGTGCATTTGCATCGTCTTTTAATTCTTTCAAAAAACGCCTGATGCCATCAATAAAATCTTGTAATTCATCGTCGCTAAATACGTTGCCCAGAGACAGCATGGGTTTGGAATGTTTTATTTTGGAAAAACCCGATTTTACTACTGCGCCGACTTTTTTTGAGGGGCTATCGGAGCGAACCAACAGGGGAAATTTCGCCTCAATATCGCCATTGCGCCTGATTAGCGCATCATATTCACCATCGGATATTACCGGGGTGTCGTTTTGATGATAATGAAGGTCGTGTTCCGCCACTTCTTTGGCCAAGGCCTCAAGCTCATGCCCGGCTTCATCAGAAGTTAAATCAGCGGGTGCAATGTGGCGAAAAATAGCTTTTTTCGCGCTCATTCCGCCGCCCCTTGCAGTAGGCTTTGAGCGGCGGCACGGGCCTCGGTTGTTATCTGTTCACCCGATAGCATTCTGGCTATTTCATCGGTGCGCTGGGTCGCATCCAGAGCCTCAACCATGGTCAGAACCTTGTCATCGCCACCCTTTTTAGCTGATTTGCTTACCCGCAAATGCTGAACGCCACGGGCGGCCACCTGCGGGCTATGGGTGACCACCAAAACCTGCACATCACCACTTAGGCTTGAAAGGCGCACGCCAACCGCATCGGCAACCGCACCGCCGATACCGGCATCGACCTCGTCAAAAATCAAGGTCGGCACCGGGTCGGCTTTGGCCAAAACAACCTTTAATGCCAGCATAAAACGGGCCAACTCACCGCCTGATGCTATGCGGTTTAATGGCCCCGATGGTGCACCGGGATTGGTCGATACCTCAAACGCAACCTTATCGAACCCGTTTTCCCCCCAGGCGGTCTCGTCACCGAGCAGGCTTTCGATTTTGCTTATAAAATGGGCCGAGCCCAGCTTAAGCGGGGCAAGCTCTGCCGCGACTGATTTATCTAATTTTGCCGCTGCTTTTTTGCGTGCGATGGATATTTTTTCTGCTGCCTTGGCGTAATCTGCCTTGGCCTCAAGCTCGGCCCGGGACAATTGTTCCAAATGTTTGCCACCATCGGTTATTTGCTTTAGCTGGCTTTCCAATTCAATTGCAAGGTCACAAAGCGCATCAACCTCAACATTGTGCTTGCGTGAAAGTGCGCGAAGCTTAAACAATCTGTCTTCGGCTTGTTCAAGAACTGCTGGGTCAAGATTAACTTTTGCCGCTGCCTTGTTTAATTCGTTTGATGCTTGGGCCAGATTTTCAGACGCATCGTCCAACGCCTTTAACGCTTCATCAAGAAGACCTTCAGCTTTTTCCTGAACCGGTTCAAGCTTGCGTATGGCATCACGGACTTTGCGTTCAACCCCCGCGCCGGAACCAATAATTCCTGCGGCCTTGTTCATGGCTTCAACCAATTTTTCGCCATGCATCATCATTGTCCGTTCCTGCGCCAGACGCTGTTCTTCGCCTTTTTCAGGGGAAATAGCGCGCAGCTCATCCACCGCATGGCTTAGATATTCTTCGTCTCTTTTGGCTGCTTCCAATGCCTCGGTCGCGCGGGTTAATTCAGCCACCGCATCCCGCCAGAGCTGAAATGCCGAACCAACCACCGACAGCATTCTTTGATGTTTGCCAAGGGCGTCTAACAATCCAATGTGTGACGAGGGGCTCATCAGTTTTTGGTTATCGAACTGGCCATGTATTTCGACAATTTCCGCGCCAATTTCCGCCAACAAGGAAACGCTAATTGCTTGGTCGTTGATAAATGCCCGAGACTTTCCATTGGCGCCCAGTACCCGCCTCAACAACAATGGGCCACCATCGCTGATGATGCCGTGTTCTTCCAGCTTGCGCCATAATGGATTGCTAGCATCCATATCAAACTCAGCTGTTACCGATGCTTGCTCTTGGCCATGACGAACCAGTCTGGCTTCGGCCCTGCGGCCCAAGGCAAGACCCAAGGCATCTAGCAAAATGGATTTACCGGCCCCGGTTTCGCCCGTAAGCACACTTAAGCCCTGACCGAACTCAAGCTCAAGACGGTCAATCAGCACAACGTCACGGATGGAAAGCCGTACCAACATCCGGCATGGGTGTCCTTACCAGAGTTTATACCAAGATTTATCTTCAGGCGGGCGCACGCTGGGGCCTTCTAAAATAGCGTAAGAATCCAAATACCATGGACTGGAAGCATAATTATGCCCCAGCACCGCCGCATATTTTTGTGCCTCATCTACAACGCCCAACGCAAGGTATGCCTCAACCAATCGGTGAAGAGCCTCTGGGATATGAGTGGTGGTCTGGTATTTATCCACCACCAGCTTGAACCTGTTTATGGCAGCAAGATACATCTTGCGGTCAAGATAATAACGACCAACGCTCATTTCCTTGCCCGCCATGTGATCCTTTGTTAGTTCAAACTTTATTTTAGCATCTTTTGCATACTTGCTTTCAGGGAAGCGCTTCATTAATTCTGCAAATAACGCGCTGGCATTTTCGGTCATTTCCTGATCGCGCCCAACATCTGAAATCTGTTCGTAGTATGTAAGCCCTTTTAGATAATAAGCGTAAGCCGTGTCCTTGCTCGATGGATGAAGCTGGATGTAACGATCCAACGCCAAAATAGCCTCGTCATATTTGTTGGACATATAAAGACTGTAGGCAGACATAATCTGAGATTTGGTCGCCCATTTTGAATACGGGTGCTGGCGCTCAACCTCGTCAAAACGTTGGGCGGCAATATCATACTGTTCATTCTCGAGGGCATTGACTGCGGTGTTGTAGAGAACCTCAACAGGTTGTTCTACATATTCAGGTGCCTCATCTGTGGTTGAACAAGCCACTGTGATCATTCCCAATGCGGAAATGGTTACACCAACTAACAGGCTTCTGATTTTTTTAGGTTTAACTGGCATCATCTGAGGTGATTTTCCCGTATTATTTTATGTATTTATTTCGCGCTATTTCTGCCCCTCATTAGGGCTGACATACAATAGCACCATACAAAATGTTATATCACGCCATATTGGCTATTGGGCAATAACCCCCAATAGGGTTATTGCGGCGTCTTGGGGCCATGTTTTCCGCCTGTTTAAGTACAATAGAGAGGCAGCAAGGCCAAAGATAAACGAGACATAAACGGATGCACGACAGATTTTGGAGCGAATCGCCCCAATCAGCCAAGATATTAAAATTAGAAAGATGCCAGAAAAATATTTGTATTTTAGGCGGTAGCCGGGATTGCGGCAACCGCTTCCCTGTCCCATGATGCAGAATTATCGGCTTTGACATCGGCTTTTACAGGCGTGCTTGCCGCCAAGTCTGATGCATTAATCCATTCATAATTTGATGCATCTGCAAAAAGTGCTCTCAGCAATTTATTGTTGAGCGAGTGCCCCGTGCAAACGCCCGAGAAATGCCCAGCAATGGTTCCGCCAGCAAGATAAAGGTCGCCAACAGCGTCAAGTATTTTATGACGTACAAACTCATCATCAAAACGAAGGCCGTCTTCGTTAAGAATTTCATCGCCGCTTACGACAACCGCGTTATCAAGTGATCCGCCCTTGGCAAATCCAGCTGCGCGTAATGCTTCTACTTCGTGCATGAAACCAAACGTCCGTGCGCGGGAAAGTTCATTTTTGAACACACCGTCTATCATGTCGACACGCATTGATTGGCGTTGAATTGCGCTACTGTCAAAATCAATTTCAAAATCTATGGAAAATTCATTAGAAGGAAAAAGTGATGCAGATTTGCCTTCGTCGGAAACAACAACTGGTTTTACAACGCGAACCACGCGCTTGGGGGCATCCTGCTCAACCAAACCAGCGCAATCAATTAGAAACATAAATGGTGCGGCACTGCCGTCCATGATTGGAACTTCGCCGCCAACCACATCAACCAATGCGTTATCAACACCAGCACCAGCAAGTGCCGCCATAAGATGTTCGATGGTAGAAATTAATACACCGTTCTCATCGCCAATTGTGGTGCAAAGACGGGTATCGCGAACATTATCGAAGCTTGCTTTAATTTCAACGCCGCCGCCATTGATGTCAGAACGACGAAACACAATCCCGCTGTCGGCATCTGCCGGGTGCAAGGTCATGCTTATTTTATCGCCAGAATGCAGACCAACGCCCGAGCAGCCAATGGTGCTTTTAAGCGTTTTCTGTTTTAGATCATCAATCTTCATAACTGTGGTGGGTGACATAAAATTGTTCCGTATTCTTTAGCTAAATATTCAAAACATTCTTTAGCTAAATATTCAAAAGATAGACAAAGAAAGAGCGCCTCTTAGGTTTAAGGGTGTAACACCCTGCCCTGAGGCGCTCAAATCAATGATTGTTACCTAATGTTACATATTCCCAATGGGTTAGCTGGGGGTTAGCAGGTGTGGCTACTAAATACCCCTTGTTTTCTGCCTTAATTTGCCTGTCTGCGTAAAAATGCTGGAATATCAAGGAGATCGTCTTCGGTAGATGAACCCTGAATGCGTTCCTCGCTGTCCATTCCGCCCAATGTTGGCTCGCTTACCGCTGCTAATTCTGCAACTGGGGCGGGGACGGCTTCTGATTTTTCAGGTTCTGCTGCCTGTGGCTCCGACTTAGGGGAGACAAACCCATTGATGGTGTTTTTAGCGCTTCCGGTAACCCTTTCAAACAGGCTTGGGCCACGGCTCACGCCCCGCCTAAGGTCACCCTCATCCATCTGGGTGCCGTTTTCCATGGCGGCAGCGGCAAATGGGTCGGCCTTCTTGGTTGCCGCCTCATCGCTATCATTAATTACTGCAGGTGCCGATGGGATGAAGGCATCTTCGGCTTCAGCGTTTGGCATGGCCGGTGGTGTCGGTAGCGGGGCCATCTCTTCGGTGGTAATGTCTTCTTCTACGAATTCAATTTCCACTGCGCCCATAGGTGCTTCACTTGAGATTTCAGCAGAAGTTTCTTCGACCATTTCTAACTCGGACGCAGCCGCGGCAACGTCTTCGGCGCTAAGCAGGTCGCTATCGTTTATTTCGGCATTTATTTCTGGTGCTGGTGTTTCTGATGCTGCCTCGGCTATTGCTACTTCTGCTAACACCTCGGCCTCTTCCATGCCCAATACACGCGGACGGGAAACACCAACCGCTTCTTCCATACCCAGAACCGTTGGTGTTTGGCGACGTGAATTTTCAGCATCGATACCGGTTGCAACAACCGATACGCGCATGCGGCCATCGAGACCCTCTTCGTAGGTGGAGCCAAAAATAATGTAGGCATCCTGATCAACCTCGGCCCGGATGCGGTTGGCGGCTTCATCAACCTCAAACAAGGTCATATCGGAACCGCCGGTGATGTTGATAAGAACACCATTGGCACCTGCCATCGAGGCATCATCCAACAATGGGTTGGAAATAGCTGCTTCGGCGGCATCAAGCGCACGGCGCTCGCCTTCGGCTTCGCCGGTGCCCATCATGGCTTTGCCCATTTCGTTCATTACCGAGCGAACGTCAGCAAAATCCAAGTTGATAAGTCCGGGACGAACCATAAGGTCGGTTACCGAACGCACGCCGGAATAAAGCACATCATC
>DAOWFB010000079.1 GCA_030638205.1 Thalassospiraceae bacterium | reverse complement strand
TAGACGAGCGTGGAACATTTATGCTTATGCGTGAACTTGTTGCTAATTTTAGACCTAAACTAAAAGATAAAGCTACGGCTGCTACACTTATTCAAAAATATGGTAAAGAACAGGTTCAAGCATTGTTAGGCGTTATAAAATCACTTGATGCTGCAGAAGTTTAAAAACAAAATGTACCTTTAAGAAGAAATAATTTAATGCGCGAAGCACCACCAGTTTCACCCAAACTTACCCGCGAAAAAAATCGTGCACGTTCTCGCGCCATGGCCGAAACGGTAATTTCTGCATTTACCGAAGCTCTTAAAGGCGAAGCCCGCAAACGCGGCGGTTTTATTACCCTGCCCGATATCGAAGAACTGGGTGTGGCGTTTCGTGAAAAAACAGCAGAACTGACAGAAATTTTTGAAATGTCATTTAACGATGCGGCACGAGAACAAGAAGAATTAAAATGGAATCAAATTAAACGCCCTGCCTTTGACCGCCTTATGGTTAAGCGTTTTGATCATATGTTTATGGTTAAAGACAGAGAAGGCATTCCCCGTGGAACATTCCCCAGACGGTTTCTTCAAGCATTTTTCCTAACCCTAAATATGTTGTTGGGCCCCGATGCGATGGAAAAATTCCATAAACGTTCAGATGAAATAATGGAACGTGTAATGAAAGGCATTATCCCGGTTGACTGGGACCTGCTTGACCAAAATGAAGAAATGCAACAAATCATCATTGATGCCCAGCTAGCCATTGCGTTGCAATTTTCCGATGCCAAAAAGCGGGCCAAATGGTTTATCCAGTTAGTTAATGCCAACCTTGCGCCCGTCCCTGAAAATGCATCCAAGGTTGAGGCAAGCTGGGAAATGGATCACCGCACATTTTTAAAGCTGATAAATGCTTTATTGCATGACTTAAAGGTGGCAAGCGGCGATGCCCAAGAATGGAAACACCTAAAACGCCGCCACCCCGACACCAACCATGCAGAACTTACGCTTATTCTTGAGCAATTAAGCTAAGCGATCATCCTTTAGCTGCCCGGCCAAAAGAAAGGCAAGTTCTAGCGCCTGCTCGGCGTTAAGGCGCGGATCGCAGTGTGTGTGATAACGGGCGGAAAGATTATCTTCGGTAATATCCTGCGCGCCGCCAACACATTCGGTAACGTCTTGACCGGTCATTTCAAAATGAACACCGCCAGCGTGGCTTCCTTCGGCCTTGTGTACTTGGAAAAATCCACGTACCTCGGCAAGGATGGAATCAAAATGACGGGTTTTGTATCCATTATTGCTTTTAACCGTATTTGCGTGCATGGGATCGCACGACCAAACAACGCTTTTTCCTTCGCGTTGAACGGCACGAATTAAACTGGGCAATTTTTCAGCAAGGCCATCTGCACCCATTCGGGTTATCAGGGTCATGCGCCCCGGTTCGTTGTCGGGGTTTAGGGCATCTATAAGACGTAAAAGATCATCCGGCGTTGTGCTGGGGCCGATTTTCGAACCGACGGGGTTTGAAACCCCTTGCAGGTAATTTATGTGTGCGCCATCAAGCTGTCTGGTGCGATCGCCAACCCATAGCATATGGGCAGAGGTATCGTACCAATCACCAGAAATCGAATCGACCCGGGTCATTGCCTCTTCGTAATTAAGCAACAATGCTTCATGCGAGGTAAAGAAATCGGTTTCCCTAAGCTGCGGTGTGGTTTCAGAGGTAAGCCCACACGCGGCCATGAAGTCCAGCGTTTCTGATAAATGCTGACACATATTCTTATAAAGACCACCCGATTTGCTATTTGCCACAAAGCCAAGATTCCATTGTTGGACTTTATGCAAATCGGCATAGCCGCCTTGGGCAAAGGCACGCAAAAGATTAAGTGTTGATGCCGATTGGTTGTATGCCTGCACCATGCGTTCGGGATCGGGAATGCGATCGGCCTCGTTAAATTCAATGCCGTTGATAATATCGCCGCGATAGGCTGGCAACGTCACGCCATCAATTGTTTCATTATTATCGCTTCTGGGTTTTGCAAACTGTCCAGCCATGCGCCCAACCTTGATTACCGGGCAAGCCGCACCATAGGTCAGCACTACCGCCATCTGCAATAAAACGCGGAATGTATCGCGGATGTTATCGGGGTGAAATTCGGCAAAACTTTCGGCGCAGTCGCCGCCTTGCAGCAAAAATGCCTCGCCCTTGGCAACCTTGGCTAGGTCGCGTTTTAGTTTGCGTGCTTCACCGGCAAAAACCAATGGCGGGAATTGCTCAAGGCGTGCCTCGACATCGGCCAATGCCAAGGCATCGGGGTATTCGGGCATTTGCAGGCGGTTTTTGTCGCGCCAGCTTGCAGGGGTCCAGTTATTGGACATTTATTTATTACCTCATCAAAACAAAAGGTGGGTGGGCATTAACTGTTGAGGGCAAGGATATACACGCTTTTGCACCATTTTCCAGAAAAAATGACTATTTATGGGGATTTAAATGGCTGTGCTACTACTCAGCCCAGCCAACTTAATGGCCGCACTACTACTCGGCCCAGCCAACTTAATGGCCGCACCACTACTCGGCCCAGCTAATTAAATGGCCGCACTACTACTCGGCCCAGCTAATTAAATGGCCGCACTACCACTCGGCCCAGCTAATTAAATGGCTTAACTCCCGTGCTCGGGTAGCTTTTCACGCATGGTGACGAATTCTTCCGCAGCTGTCGGGTGGATGCCGACCGTGGCATCAAACTGGGCCTTGGTTGCGCCTGCTTTTATGGCAACGGCAAAGCCTTGGATAATTTCAGGGGCATCGTCGCCAACCATGTGGCAACCGACCACTTTATCACTGTCTCGCATAACCACCAGCTTCATCATTGAATGGGCATCACGGCCCGATAGGGTGTGTTTCATGGGGCGAAACCTCGACATATAAATATCAATATCGCCTTTTTCGCGTGCTTGTTGCTCGCTCAACCCCACCGTGCCAACCGGCGGCTGGCTAAATACCGCTGCTGGAACCGCGTCATAATCCATAACCTTGGGCATTGCATTAAATTGGCTATTGGCAAAGGCGACGCCTTCGTTAATAGCTACGGGCGTAAGATTAATTCGATTGGTAACATCGCCAAGGGCAAATATGGAAGAAACACTGGTTTGATAATTTTCATCAACCACGACCGCGCCATTTTTATCTAATTCAACGCCGGCTTCTATCAGACCGAGACCAAAAGTATTTGGTTTGCGCCCGGTGGCATACATTATTTTATCGCATTCAATGGTTTCGGTTCCATGCAGACGCAATGAATAGCCATCTGCGGTTTGTTCAATTCCGCGCACCGTACATTCGCGGTTAATGGCTATTCCTGATTTTTCCATTTCTTCGGCCAAGGTGTCGCGAACATCTTCATCGAAGCCCCGCAAAATATTTCCAGCCCGAATAATAATTGTAACCTTGGTGCCAAGGGCGTTAAACATTCCGGCAAATTCAACCGCAATATAGCCGCCACCAACAATTACAATGTGTTTGGGCAGGGCTTCTAGCTCAAGTGCTTCGTTAGATGTTATTGCGTGCTCAACACCTGGAACCTGTGGCAAATGCGGCCAGCCGCCAGTGGTGATAAGTATTTTTTTGGCACTATATTCTTTTGTGCCATCGCTGCCCGCCACCTCAACCGTGTTGGGGCCGGTCACGCGACCTCTGCCAGCAATATGAGCAACGCCGTTTTCGCGCAATATCCGCCCATAAACATTTTCAAGGCGGTCAAGTTCGGTGTTTTTGTCAGCTATTAATTTCGACCAATTAATTTTTGGCTCGTCAACTTGCCAGCCAAAACCTTTGGCGTCTTCAAAATCATGGGCAAAGTGTGAGCCATAAACCAAAAGTTTTTTTGGCACGCAACCGCGCATTACACAGGTGCCGCCAACGCGGGAATTTTCAACAATACCAACGCTGGCACCAAACCCGGATGAAAGGCGCGATGCCCTGACCCCGCCGGAACCGGCACCAATGGTTATAAGGTCATAATCAAATTTGCTCATGGCGCTTTACTCCTCGCCCGTTATTAAGGCGTTCTACCTCTCGCCAGTTAAACAAGCCCACCCATGCAAAGGTATTTTATTTCGAGGAATTCTTCGGTTCCATATTTGGAACCTTCACGGCCAACGCCAGATTCCTTAAACCCGCCAAATGGTGCGACCTCGGTTGAGATAATGCCTTCGTTTATGCCAACTACGCCATATTCAAGCGCATCTGCAACCCGCCAAACCCGACCAATATCGCGCGAATAAAAATATGCGGCCAAGCCAGAGGTGGCATTGTTAGCCATTTTAATAACCTCAGCTTCATCATCGAATTTATAAAGCGGGGCCACGGGGCCAAATATTTCTTCGGTGGCACATGCCATATCGGTGGTTACATCGGCCAAAACCGTGGGCGTATAGTAGGTTCCGCCCAGTTCATGGCGGGTGCCGCCAGTAATTACCCTGGCCCCTTTTTGGGTTGCGTCTTTGACCAGACGTTCGACTTTTTCAATGGCTTCAATATTTATAAGCGGGCCTTGGGTTACGCCATCATCAAAACCGTCGCCGACTTTTAATTCGCCAACCGCCGCTGCCATTTTTTTTGCAAACTCGTCATAAACACCCGATTGCACAAATATACGATTAGCGCAAACACAGGTTTGCCCGGTGTTGCGGTATTTTGATGCCATCACGCCCGTAACGGCGGCGTCAATATCTGCATCATCAAAAACGATGAACGGCGCATTGCCGCCAAGTTCCATGGAAACTTTTTTTACCGTATCGGAGCATTGGCGCATCAACAATTTGCCAACCTCGGTCGAGCCGGTAAACGACAACTTGCGCACAGTTGGATTGGATGTAAGCTCACCACCAATTTTCACCGGATCGCCGGTAATAACATTTATAACGCCAGATGGAATGCCGGCACGATCGGCCAGCTCAGCCAATGCCAATGCCGAAAGTGGAGTGTCTTCGGCGGGTTTTATAACAACCGTACAGCCGACAGCAATGGCGGGCGAACATTTTCGTGTAATCATTGCTATGGGAAAATTCCATGGCGTTATTGCGGCAACAACACCAACTGGTTCTTTTACCACCACAATGCGCCTGTCATTTGCCGGTGATGGTATGGTGTCGCCATAAATGCGTTTTGCTTCCTCAGCAAACCATTCAACAAATGATGCGCCATAAACAACCTCGCCACGGGCCTCAGTCAAAGGCTTGCCCTGTTCGGTAGTCATTAATGTGGCTAGATCATCTGCTGCATCAATTATCAATTCAAACCAATTGCGCAAAAGAGCTGCGCGTTCTTTTGCTGTTTTTGCCCGCCATGCAGGATAGGCATTTTCGGCGGCCTGAATTGCGGCACGGGTTTCATCCGCACCAAAATTAGGAACGGTTGAAATAATGTCGCCCGTTGCCGGGTTAGTCACGGCAAAACTTTCGCCCGAACCGGCATCAACCCATTTACCATTTACATAACATTTACTTTGAAGAAGCTTTGTATCGTTTAATTGCATTTTTTATTCCTGTTAATGAACCATTTGCCCGGTGGCCATGCCCATATGATGGGGCTGATGATGAGCGCCGACAGTCATAATACCATAAAATCCTAATCCTCTGATACGGGCTTGTTCTGATGCATCGTCAGATGTAACCGTCAAATGCATACCATTGTCTATGTTTTTTATAGCCACATTCCATTTAGGAATACCGGCAAGCTGTTTTTATCATAGGCATGTGAGCCCCATCCTTTATTTGAACTAATATATAGCTTGGGGCCATATCACATAGCACAATCAATGTGTCAATTTGACGTCAGCGTCATGTGGTGCTTATCTTGCTAAAGCTAATGCTTATTTTGACCTAAGGGGGGAAAATTTATGCTGTCGCACCTTAATATTTCTGCATTAATTTTTGTTACTGGCATATACCTTTCCGCCTGCGGGAATGATGCCATTACTTCTGCTGATGCGTCAAACGAACGCGCGGTTAACATGGGCGAAGGCGTTTATGCTGAGCATTGCGCCCAATGTCATGGTGCCGAGCTTGAAGGTGAGCCCAATTGGCAGGTGAAAAAATCCGACGGCACCCTGCCCGCCCCTCCGCATAATGATAACGGCCATACATGGCACCACGATGATAAGCTTCTTTTTGGTTATACAAAATTAGGTGGGGTGGGGGTGCTTCCAAAAAATATGAAAAGCGGAATGCCTGCATTTAGCGATACGTTATCAGATGAACAAATATGGGCAGTGCTTTCGTTTATCAAAAGCAAATGGTCAATCGAAGCCCAACAAAGACAGGCCAGCATGAACGTTAAATAGCGATACAAAATAAATGACACTTGAAAACGAAATAAATACTGAAATCGCCCGTACGCGGACAAACGCACTTTATCAAAGTGGCGTAACTGGCCTTATGGGTATTTCCATTGCAATGGTTATTTTTGTTTCATTTGTTTGGAACGATGTTAATCATGATATTCTTTTACCGTGGATTGCTACATTTATTTTCATGCTTGTGTTCCGCATTTTTCTTATAATTAATTACAGAAAAAATGCAAAACTTGGAAAAATAAACTCCGCAAATACCCAAAAATGGGAAAGCTGGTTTTATTATGCGCTTGTAATTATGGGCATGCTGTGGACGTCAACCGCATTCTTTCCCTACAATGCAAATATTTTTCAAAATATTATTTTTGTTACGCTAACCATGATTTCACTTAGCGGAGCGGCGATTGCGCTTTACAGTCATTCCTTCCGTTCGATGATAACGTATTTTTCCATTTCCATATTGCCGGTATCTACGCGGCTTATATTGCTTGATGAACGTCAGGCTTACCTTGTTGCTGCGGCAACCATTCTTTATTACATAGTTATGTTGAAAATTATCCGCACTCTTAATGCCACCCTGCTCGATAATATTCGTCTTAGTATAGTCAACCGTAATATGTCGTTACGAGATCCGCTTACTGGTCTGGGCAACCGACGGCGGCTTGAGGTTTTTGTTGAAAAACTAATTCCCATGTCATCTCGGAACAACCAGCCGTTTTGCGTTCTTTTAATGGATTTAGACTATTTTAAAAAATACAACGATAACCAAGGTCACCATGCGGGCGATGTGTTGCTTTGTGCCGTTTCGGAAATAATTTCTGATGAAGTAAGGGGCTCTGACCTTGCCATCCGTTTTGGTGGCGAAGAATTCCTTGTGCTGATGCCGGACACAAAAATTGATGATGCGTTTGCGATTGCGCAAAGAATAGGCACAGAAGTAATGGAAAGCACGGATATTACAATCAGCGGCGGGGTGGCGCGTCATGTGCCCAGTGAAAATTTTGAAGACACCGTTCGCCGGGCCGATGCCGCACTTTACAAGGCCAAGCGAGATGGCCGCGACCTAATTGAAATAGCCGAAGATATAATTTTAGACTAGGTCGGCTGAATTAAAGCCAATAGCATTTGTCTGGTTTTACGTTCGCGTTTTAAATGCCATTCCCGCTTCATTGCATCGCTTTTGCTGTCAAATTTTTCTGCATAAAGCAAAATCCATTTTCGGCCGCGGGTCGATTTTGCTCCACGTCCTGAATTGTGTGCCTGCAGCCGCGCACCTAAATCGTTTGTCCAACCAACATACGTACGGGGGCCGCCACGACCATTACTGCCCAATACATAAACGAAATTGGACATGAATACCTGCCGCCTATTCAACCGTTACTGATTTGGCCAGATTTCTTGGCTGGTCAACGTCTGTGCCTTTTATTACGGCGGTGTGATAAGCCAAAAGTTGTGCCGGAATAGCATACAAAATCGGGGCAACAAATGGGTTTACCGTTGGCAATTCAACGCTCGCCGCG